>JBILOZ010000137.1:0-5020 GCA_044374245.1 Sphingorhabdus sp.
TGTTTTTCACAAATCCGAACCGCCTTCTTTCGCGGCAATATTTGGCCGCAACCTTATGGGGTAAAGTTGTCGATTACCAATCGCGGACGATTGACACCCATGTCGCACGGTTACGCAAGAACCTGAAGCTTGACCCCACATGTGGCATCAGCCTGAATGCGTTGTACGGTTTTGGATATACCTTGCAGGCCGATGTGCACGCCATGAACGCAGCGCACGAACACACCGCCATTTCGGCTTAAGCAAACAACCGTGCAGCTGTAGCCACGCCCGCTGCGTCGGCACTTGCGTCCCTCCGTTACGGCGCTACAGCACGCAAAATGAGCATGATTGAAATCGTCGCCGTGCTGCTCGGCATTGCCAACATCGTCCTGATTATCCGGCGATCGGTTTGGAACTTTCCCGTGGCGATTGTCATGGTCGCGTTATATTTCATCATCTTCCGCGACGCCAAACTGTACAGCGACGCCGGGCTGCAGTTCTTTTTCGCGGGCATCAATCTCTATGGCTGGTGGAGCTGGAACCGCAATAAAGGCGAAAGCGGCGTGATTTCCGTCCGCAGGCTTCCGGCAATAGGCTATGCGTTGTGGATTGCAGGCTCGATCATCGCCATTTGGGCATGGGGCGCCATCATGCATGCCGAAACCGATGCCAGCTATCCTTATTGGGATGCGTCAGTCGCGATGCTGTCGATTACCGGGCAGATTTTGATGACCCGGCGCTTTGTCGAAAATTGGCATTATTGGATCATCGTCAATATCATCTCGATCCCGCTGTATATCGTCAAAGACCTGCATCTGACCGCTGGGCTTTACGGGCTGTTTCTGGTGCTCGCGGTTGCTGGCCTTGTCGAATGGCGCAAGGCGGAACGCGCATGAAACGGATTTGCCTGCATGGCCCCGAAAGCACGGGTAAATCAACATTGGGCACGCGGCTTGCGGCGCATTTGGGATGCGAAGTCGTGCCCGAATATGGCCGCGCTTATTGCGAGGCACATGGCACCGACATCGACATGGCGCAGCTTGTCCACATTGCGCAGACGCAAGACGCGATGAACCGCGCCGCGGCCGCACGTGCAGCTGAGCTGGGCGCTGGTTATGTATTGTTCGACACAGACCCGCTGATAACATCGGTGTGGGCGCACATGATGTTTGGCGCGGCGGACGGATATTTCGGCGCCTTTGCCGGTTTTGCCGACCATTATCTATTGCTCGATATCGACCTGCCCTTTGTCGACGACGGCTTGCGCGTTTATGCGCAATCGGCCGAACGCATCCGCTTTTTCGACTTATGCCGCGCGGAACTCGATGGACGCGGAGTCCGCTACACGCTGGTTCAAGGCGAAGGCGAAGCGCGTTTCACCGCGGCGTTGGCCGCCATCGAAGGCTAAGCCTTCTCCAGCGCTTCGCTTGCCGCGACCCAGCGCGCTTCGGCAGCCTCTTGCGCAGCGACAATCTTCCCGCGCCGTTGCGACAGTTCGCCCATCGTCAGGCTCTTATATTCATTCGCAGCGGACGCCGGATCGAACATCGCCCGGTCAATCGCGCTCAACACAACCTCAAGCTTGGCAAGGTCTGCCTCTGCATCGCTGACTTCGCGCTTAAGCTTGCTTTGCGCCTCACGCGCGGCGGCTTGGGCTTTTTTGTCTTCCTTGCGATCGGCCTTGGATACCTTCTCTTTCGCGGGGCCCTTGCCCAGGATGAAGTCGGTATAATCCTCAATCGTGCCCGAAAATTCGGTTGCGGTCCCGCCATCGACGAGCACCAGCCGGTCGGCCGTTAGCTCCAACATATGGCGGTCATGGCTGACCAGAACCACGGTGCCTTCATATTCGTTCAGCGCCTGCACCAACGCTTCACGCGCATCGACGTCCAAATGGTTCGTCGGCTCGTCAAGGATCAGCATATGGGGCGCATCGCGGGTAATCAGCGCCAGCGCCAACCGCGCGCGTTCACCACCCGACAGCTTGCCGACCTTCGTCGTTGCCTTTGCCCCTGAAAAGCCGAAGCGGCCCAATTGCGCGCGCACCGCGCCGGGGGTCGCGCCCTTCATCTGCTGGGTCATATGCTCCAGCGGGGTATCGTCGCCGTCGAGTTCTTCGACCTGATATTGCGTGAAATAGCCAACGCGCATTTTGCCCGACGCGCTCATCGCCCCGTCCATCGGCGTCAATTGCGCCGCAAGCAGCCGCGCGAGCGTGGTCTTGCCATTGCCGTTGCGGCCCAGCAAGGCGATCCGGTCATCGGGGTCGATGCGCAGGTTCAACCGCTGAAGTATCGGTTTACCGGCGGTGTAGCCAACACTCGCCAGATCAAGCGTGACCAAGGGCGGCTTCAATTCATCGGGACTTGGAAAGTCAAAGCTTAACGTCGGATCTTCGGCCATCGCGGCAATGGGCTGCATACGCGCCAACGCCTTGGCTCTGGACTGCGCCTGCTTCGCGGTGGAGGCACGCGCCGAGTTGCGCGCAACATAATCCTGCAGCTTGGCGCGCTGCGCGTCTTGCGAAGCCTTGGCCGCCGCCAGCTGCGCTGCACGTTCGGCACGCTGGCGCTCGAACGAGTCATAGCCGCCGGAATAGAGCGTCGTGGACCCGCCTTCGAGATGCAGGATATTGTCGACCACATTGTTCAACAAATCGCGTTCGTGGCTGATCACCACCATCATCGACGGATAGGATTTGAGAAAGTTTTCCAGCCACAATGTCGCTTCAAGATCCAAGTGGTTTGACGGTTCGTCGAGCAGCAACAAATCGGGTACGCAAAAAAAAAGCGCCGCCAAGGCAACGCGCATTTTCCAACCACCGGAATAGCTATCGAGCGGCCGGCCCTGCATTTCTTCATCGAAACCAAGCCCGACGAGAATGCGCGCGGCCCGCGCAGGGGCGGTGTAGGCATCAATCGCGATCAACCGTTCGTGCAGTTCGCCAAGCCGGTCAGGGTCAGCGCAATGCTCGGCCTCTTCCATCAACGCCGCACGCTCGACATCACCCGCAAGCACAGTTTCGAACGGCGTTGCCGTGCCCGATGGCGCTTCCTGCGCGATATAGCCGATGCGCGTATTCTTCGGCATATCCATGCTGCCTTCGTCGGCCTCAAGCTCGCCGATCATCACCTTCATCAGCGTGGATTTGCCCGCGCCATTGCGGCCGATAAGGCCAACGCGCGAATAAGGCGGCAGCGTCGCGGTCGCGCGGTCCAATATGGTGCGGCCGCCAAGGCGCACGGTGATTCCGTTTAAGTTTAACATGATGCCGCGCGCCTAGCAGAGGCGGATGCGTATGTCACCGCATACCGTATCGCACATTCCGGCGGGCGTAAGGACGGGACGAACGGAACAGTCGCCCCTTACTCCTCACCCATCCGCAACGCGGCAATAAACGCCTCCTGCGGGATGCTGACATTGCCGTATTGACCGCTGGTCGCCTATCGGCCCCCCGCATCCGTGTAGTCGGGAAAACAGCGCCCCACGCTGTTTTCTTATCCTCCTACATTGCCCTTTTCTGCATTAGTGGAGGAAAGCTATTCTTCGCCCATACGTAGCGCGGCGATGAAAGCTTCCTGAGGTATCGATACGTTGCCGTACTCCCTCATTCTAGCTTTCCCTTTCTTTTGTTTTTCCAGCAGCTTTTTCTTGCGGCTGATGTCGCCGCCATAGCATTTGGCGGTTACGTCCTTGCGCATTGCGGCGATGGTTTCGCGGGCGATGACTTTGCCGCCGATGGCCGCTTGGATGGGGATTTTGAACAGATGGCGCGGGATGAGGTCTTTTAGGCGCTCACACATGCCGCGGCCGCGGGATTCGGCGGTGCCGCGGTGGACGATCATGCTCAGCGCGTCGACCGCGTCGCCATTGACCAGCACGCTCATTTTCACAAGGTCGCCTTCGCGGTGGCCGATCTGGTGGTAATCGAACGAGGCATAGCCGCGCGAAATGCTCTTCAACCGGTCGTAAAAATCAAACACCACTTCGTTGAGCGGCAGTTCATAGACGATCTGCGCACGGCCACCGACATAGGTCAGTTGTTTTTGCACGCCGCGCCGGTCCTGACACAGTTTCAATATGCTGCCCAGATATTCGTCGGGGCAGTAAATCGTCGCCTCAATCCACGGCTCCTGAATTTCCGCGATGCGGTTAATGTCGGGCATGTCGGCGGGGTTGTGCAGCTCCATACTGCGGGCATCTTCGGTCTTCGACCGGCTCAGTTCCAGCTTGTACACAACCGACGGCGCGGTGGTGATAAGGTCCAGGTCAAATTCGCGCGTCAGGCGCTCCTGAATGATTTCAAGGTGTAACAGCCCCAGGAACCCGCAGCGAAAGCCAAAGCCCAACGCCGCGCTGCTTTCGGTTTCAAAGCTGAATGATGCGTCGTTCAGGCGCAGCTTGCTGATGCTTTCGCGGAGCTTTTCAAAGTCCGCGGCGTCGGTGGGGAACAGGCCGCAGAACACCACGGGCTGCACTTCCTTAAACCCGGGCAGCGGTTCGGCGGCGGGGCGCTTTGCATCGGTGATGGTGTCACCCACGCGGGTCTGCGCGACTTCTTTAATCTGCGCGGTGATAATGCCGACTTCGCCCGCCGCGATTTCGGACAGGATTTCCAGCTTTGGCCGCATACAGCCGACGCGGTCGACCAAATGCTTTGTGCCGGCGGCCATGAATTGGATTTCCTGACCTTTTTTGATCACGCCGTCGATAACGCGGATCAGGATGACGACGCCCAGATAGGGGTCGTACCATGAATCGACCAACATCGCCTTCAACGGCGCGTTGCGGTCGCCCTTTGGCGGGGGAATGCGCGTAACCACGGCCTCCAACACCTCATCAATGCCGATGCCCGACTTCGCCGATGTCAGCACCGCATTGTCGGCGGGCAAGCCAATGATTTCCTCAATCTCGGCCTTTACCTTGTCCACCTCTGCCGCGGGCAGATCGATCTTGTTGATGACGGGCACGATTTCATGGTCATGCTCAATGGATTGATAGACGTTGGCGAGCGTCTGCGCCTCAACGCCTTGCGCGG
>JBILOZ010000009.1:0-28376 GCA_044374245.1 Sphingorhabdus sp.
GATGATCCCATCGCCGCCAAGCAGCTTGAGGATGCCGGCGCAGTCGCGGTGATGCCATTGGGCGCGCCGATTGGTTCGGGGCTTGGCATTCAAAACCGTGTGACGATCCGCTTGATTGTCGAGGGCGCGAAAGTTCCCGTGCTGGTCGACGCAGGCGTTGGGACGGCGTCTGATGCAGCAGTGGCCATGGAATTGGGCTGCGATGGTGTGTTGATGAACACGGCTATCGCGGAAGCCAAAGACCCCGTTGCTATGGCGACAGCGATGAAGCTGGCCGTCCAGTCAGGACGTATGGCCTATTTGGCCGGTCGTATGGGACGGCGTATGTATGCTGATCCGTCCAGCCCGCTTGCGGGCCTGATCTAAACAATCCCAATCGCTCTCTTTGGCGGGCTCCGGCAAACAAGGCCGGAGTTTGCTATTTCCCGGCGAGTCGTTTGACCTCTGCCAGATATTTGCGCCCGATGCGCATCGACAGGTCCTCACCCAGCAACGCGTGCCACACGCCGCCACCCTCGTGCCGCAGACCGGTTATAAGGTCCCGGCGCACAATATGGCTGCGGTGGATGCGCTGGAATTGTTCGGGGTCCAGCCGCTGTTCAAGCGTCGAGATTGTCTGGTGTAACAAATAACTCCGCCCGCCAGTATGCAGCCGCATATAATCGCGTTCGGCCTCAATCCGTTCAATATCCATTGCGGCAATGCGGATGAGTTCGGCGCGATGTGATACCCAAAATTCATGCGCATAACGGCTGTCGGATTTCGATATGGTGTTTGCAGGGCTGGTCTCGGCCTCTTGTGTGCCCGCCGCACGCGCAATGGCGCGGCCCAGCCGCTCGCTCGACACCGGCTTTAAAACATAATCGACGACATCAAGGTCAAAGGCTTCGACCGCAAAATTATCATAGGCCGTAATCAAAATGATGGCCGGCTTTTTGTGCATCAGGCCCAATGCACGCGCGGCGTTGATGCCGTCCATTTTGGGCATGCCGATGTCGAGGAAAATCAGGTCAGGCGTGAGCTGTTGCGCAATGCGCAGCGCCTCTACGCCATCGTTTGCTGTTCCGACGACCTCAATAGCGGGATGATCCGCGCTCAGGGTTTCCAGCCGTTCGATGGCCAAAGGTTCATCGTCAACAATCAAGGTGCGCAGACGCTTCATGCCGTTATCCTGTGGCTCAAAGGCAGCGTGAGTATCGCGATGAACCCGCCGCTTTTGACAGACTGTGTATCGAGCCGCGCCGTGGACTTATATCGCGCCTCCAGCCTGTCGCGCACATTGGCAAGGCCAATGCCATTTCCGCCGACATGTGCGGCGTCAACAGCCTCGCCGTCATCAATGACGCTCAGCACCAGATTATCATCGCGGCGATCCGCGCTGATTGAAATGGAGACCGGCCGTGTTGCCCGCGACACGCCATATTTGATGGCATTTTCAACAAGCGGCTGGAGAATGAGCGCAGGCACATGCTGGTTCATCAGCTCAGGCGGAATGTTGATGCTGACGCGCAGCCGCTTGGGGTAACGCACGCTTTCGATTTCCAGATACAGACGTTGCAGTTCCACTTCCTCCTCAAGCGTCACATCCTCCAACGGATCGGAAGACAGGCTCGTCCGGTAAAAATTGGA
The DNA here is from genome assembly GCA_044374245.1 of Sphingorhabdus sp. Classification (GTDB taxonomy): domain Bacteria; phylum Pseudomonadota; class Alphaproteobacteria; order Sphingomonadales; family Sphingomonadaceae; genus Sphingorhabdus_B. The sequence goes on from JBILOZ010000009.1 coordinate 1,630, forward strand.
CAAGTTCTGGATCATCGCTTCGGCCTCTTTGGGCTTACCGGTGATGACCAGGCTTGAGAGCGAATTCAGCGTGTTGAAAAGAAAGTGGGGATTGACCTGATAGCGCAGCGATCGCAGCTCGGCATCTTGTGCCGCTTGCGCAAATCTGGATGTTTTGCGTTCGGCTTCGCGCACTTCACGCGCATAGCCGATGGCGACATATAGCGAGCTCCACGCGATCAGGAAAAAATAATGGGTCACGGAAATGTCCGCGATTTCCTGCCAGAACGACAGCCCCAATTGGGCCTTCAGATCTTCAAAACTGCGCCCGACGCTGGGGTCCTTAAAAAGGCTGATCGGATCGTACAGGTTAAAGATATAGAAATTTGCGGACGCAAGGGCGATGGCACAGGGAATTGCGCCCAGAAACGCGACGCTGACGCGGAAGCCAAGCGGTCGCCGGTCCGCCATCCGCAGCCCAAAATATAAAATCCAGGTGACCAATACGCCCACCAGCGCGACGATGAGACGCCGTTCAAAAAGCACCGCCTGCGCTGGAAAATCGAGCAAAGCGGCGCGCAGTGACAGGATGAGCGCGTAAAAAGCCCAGAACCCGATGATGGTGAGCAAAGCCATTTGATGGCCAATCAGTGCTTTTCGCGAAGTGACGTTCTCCATAGCCTTTCATACCGGATTTTCAGCCGGTTGCACCACGCCTACCGTTTCTCGTCGAACGCTTCGCTGATTTCGTCGAATGTTTTGCAGCCGCGCGTTTTAGTCCGGTTTGCGCTGATAGCGGAAATACCAGACTTCGTGCCCCAAACGGCGGGCCTTGGCTTCATAACGCGTTTCGGGCCAACCGCCGGGCCGGCTTTGGAAGTCTGCTGCGGCTTCGCACAGCCAGTTATATTGGTGCCGGTGGCGCTGCATGACCATGAGGGCGTGGCGCAAATACACCGGGTGATCCGTGCCGAACCGGAATTCCCCGCCGGGTTTCAATTTTGCGTGGATGAGGTCAAGCGGACCATCGTTCATCATCCGGCGCTTCACATGCCGCGCTTTGGGCCAAGGATCGGGATGCAACAGATAGACGAAGGCGAGCGACTTGTCGGGCACGCGGCGCAATATCTCCAGCGCGTCGCCCATGTGCAAACGCACATTGCGCAGCGCGCCTTCACGCACATGCGACAGCGCTTGCGCGACCCCATTCATGAACGGTTCGCAGCCGATAAATCCGTGGTCGGGTAAAAGGTCGGCGCGGTACGCCAAATGCTCGCCGCCGCCAAAGCCGATTTCAAAGTGCATGGGGCGATCGTCGCCGAACAATTGCATACTGCTAAGCTCGCCCGTTTCGGGCACCGAAATTTGCGGCAGAAGATTGTCGACCAGATCAGCCTGTTCGACACGTAGCTTCTTGCCCTTTGAACGGCCATATAGGCGGTTCAGTGTCGTAGGGTCTCCGGGCTTGTTCGCAGTCATAGCGGTGGCGGCTAAACTTTCAGCCGCCACGCTGCAAGTCTAATCAGGCGAGAGCTGCCTTCAAATCGTTGACAAGGTCGGTGCGTTCCCACGGGAAGAAATCACCTTCGGGCTTGCGTCCGAAATGTCCGTAAGCCGCAGTCTTGCGATAGATTGGCTTGTTGAGGCCAAGATGCGTGCGAATGCCACGCGGGGTAAGTCCGCCCAGCTTTTCGATGTTCATGATCGCCGCTTCAATCAGGTCGTCGCCAACTGTGCCTGTTTCATGCGTATCGACATACAGCGAAAGCGGCTTTGAAACGCCAATCGCGTAAGCCAGCTGGATGGTGCAGCGGGTCGCAAGACCAGCGGCAACGATATTCTTCGCCAGATAGCGCGTGATGTACGCCGCCGAGCGGTCAACCTTTGTCGGATCCTTGCCGCTGAATGCGCCGCCGCCATGGGGCGCTGCGCCGCCATAGGTGTCGACGATGATCTTGCGACCGGTCAGGCCAGCGTCACCGTCAGGGCCGCCGATTTCAAAGCTGCCGGTCGGGTTGATGTGATAGACCGTGTCGCGCAGCAAGACCGGCGGAATAACCTCGGCCACAACCTTGCGCACATAAGCGTGCAGTTCCGCTTTCTTGTCACCCGTGTCATAACCCGCGGCATGCTGCGTCGACACGACAACAGCGGTTGCGGCGACGGGCAAGCTGCCTTCATAGCGCAGGGTAACCTGGCTCTTTGCGTCTGGTTCAAGGAACGGGGCTGCGCCGGAATGGCGGTCAGCGGCCATACGCTCCAAAATCTTGTGGCTGTAATAGAGCGTTGCCGGCATCAGATCGGGCGTTTCGTCGGTCGCATATCCAAACATGATGCCCTGATCGCCAGCGCCTTCATCCTTGTCGCCCGATGCATCAACGCCTTGCGCGATTTGGACGGATTGGCCGTGCAGATTGTTTTCAAAGCGGAATGTTTCCCAATGGAAACCATCCTGCTCGTAACCGATCTCTTTTACGGTGCGGCGAACGGTGGCTTCGATTTCTTCCTGCGCGCCGGGTGCCCATGCGTCATCTTCATAGACGCCTTTGCAGCGGATTTCACCGGCAAGCACGACCAGCTGAGTCGTGGTCAGGGTTTCGCACGCGATGCGGGCTTCGGGGTCTTTGGAAAGAAATAGGTCGACGATTGCGTCGGAGATTTGGTCCGAAACCTTGTCTGGGTGCCCTTCGGACACGGATTCGGAAGTGAAAAGGTAATTTGCGCGCATGGTTGTTCCAGTCTGTTGGCTGTGTCTGCGTATAAAGAATTCTTTATGTCGTTCCTCGCCCTTAGCGAGAACGCGCGCGGCGGGCAAGAGGTAACAGCGCACAACCGATGAGCAGCCCTGCAAAGCCGAGCGGCAACATATTTCCAAAACGTGCGAACAATGTTGGCGCCTTGGCCTGCGGCACAACTGCGTCGATGCGGCCAGATGTTCCCAGCGGCAGGCTTTTGATGATCCGGCCGTTCGCATCGATGACGGCGCTGATGCCGGTTGGTGTGGCGCGCACGACGGGTAAGCCCTCCTCGATCGCGCGAAGACGTGCCTGTGCCAAATGCTGTGGCGGGCCGATGGTGCCGAACCACGCGTCGTTGGATGGATTGAAGATGAAGTCTGGCCGGTTCTTACGGTCGGTCACTTGGCCCGAGAATATCATTTCATAGCAAATCTGGATGCCGATTTTAACCGGCTTGCCGTTCAGATTGACTGTCATCGTCTGAGGTCCAGGACCGGGCCAGAAATCGAGGTCGCCGGGCACCAATCGCGCCAAGCCCAACGGCCGCAGCAACCACGGCAGCGGCAGATATTCGCCATAAGGCACAAGATGCGCCTTGTCATAATGGCCCAAGATATTGCCGTTGGCGTCCATCGCCGAAACGCTGTTGCGTGCCGCGACCAGTTGGCCCTTTTCAATCACAAGCCGGTTTGCGCCCGTGACCAAAACATCGCCGTCACCCATCAGCGTCGTCAGCCGCGCCCGCGCGCCTGTCGCGCTTTCGTCCGGCTGGCCCTGATAATAACGATAGGGATAACCCTCTTCCAAATAATCGGGAATTGCGGCCTCTGGCCATAAAATCAGGCGCGGGCCCTGATCGGGCATCGGGCGGCTGTTCATCGCCAGCTTGGCAAAGTTTACGGCATCGTAACCCGGCGCATATTTGTCGGCTTGGCTGATATTGGGTTGCGCGATGGTGACGTCGACAGGCGTCCTATCTGATGCGCTTTGATCGAAGGAGCTTCGCCCAGTGATAGCGACTGCTGCGAGCGCAAATAATATTAAACCGCCAAGAAAATAGTCGGTCCGCCCGTAATCGCCGCGTTTAGCGCCAGATGCTGGCGTCCAAAAAGTCACGAACTTTAGGATCATCCCAACAACAAGAAGCATGAACCCCGAAAGGCCATAGGTTCCCACGGCGGTCGCAGGTTGCGAAAGATATGGAACCGACAGGGTAACCACACTGAGCGGGTTCCAGACATAGCCGGTGAATACCCAGCTGCGCAGCCATTCGGTGATGATCCACAATCCAGCAAAGGCTAGGATGAGGGGGAGGGTGGGTGTGGGCCTGATCTTTCCGTCATCTCCGCTGGGATCACGAAGGGCGTTCGCCGTGCGGTGATTGATCCAATGGGCTCCAGCCGCAGCTAAGGCGGGATACACCGCCAAATATAGCGCCAGCCCGAATACCGCGATGTACCCGAGCCAGATTGGCATCGCCGCCTGAAAGGTAAAAGCGACCGCAATCCATTGATTGCCAAAGGTGAAATGCCCGACCCCGAAAAGCCAACCAAGCATGAGCGCGCGCTTGGTGCTCGGCGCTTGGCTTATCAGCTGGATGAGCAGCGCGAAACAGATGAGCGTTAGCGGCCAAAGCCCCCAAGGTTCAAAACCATAAGCGGACGCTGCACCCGCCACGAGCGCCGTCCAACGGGGAAACTTTTCAAGCAAAGCCGATAATTTCTGCATGGCGCGCTTTTGCCCACCATATATGACAATTGCAATCGCACAAAAACGTCGTTGCTTGCGGTTCAGGCTTTCGATGCTAATTCATCGCTATGATTATTTTTGTGTACGCGCTCGCGCTTTCGGCGCCATCTGCCCTGACGGAAACGCATCAGTCGGATATCGCCTGTGTTGCGACCCTTGCGACCTTGGCGGAGCGACAGCGGCTTGGCACCGCGCCGTCCGATGGGCCCAATGTCGGGCAATCGGGAAAACGGTGGGCCGGCATCGTCGGCAGCCGCATCACCGAACAAAGCGGCCAACCACGTGAGTTGGTTGCGGTTGCCATGGCCGAAGCGGCGAAAGCCGAATTTCAGCGCCCAAGCGATCCGGCGACAATCCACAAATGCGCGATGCAAATGTCGCAGGAACTCGCTACCGCAGATATTTCCGATCAACCCCTTCCAAAACCGGTGACATCAAAATGAGCTTACGCCCCTTCCACTTGGCCTTTCCCGTTCGTGACTTATCCGAAGCGCGGCGCTTTTACGGCGACATCATGGGGTGCCCCGAAGGGCGTGCGTCCGATCATTGGGTCGACTTCGACTTTTTCGGACATCAGATCGTCGCGCATCTCGATGCCAATGCGCGATCCGTTTCCACGCATAATCCTGTGGATGGCCATGACGTTCCTGTACCCCATTTTGGTGTGGTGCTAACGATGGAACAATGGGAATTGCTGGCAGCGCGCGTAACGGCCGCGGGCATCCGCTTTGGCATTGAACCCCATGTCCGCTTTAAAGGCGAAATTGGCGAGCAGGCGACGATGTTCTTCTGTGACCCAAGCGGCAATGCACTGGAATTCAAGGCATTCGCCGACGACGCAAATTTGTTCGCGCGTTAACGAACCTTATTCGCCATTTTCCGGCGAAGCTGATTCACGCGCCTCGCTGTTTTCATTTTCAAACGTCATCGACGGTTCGCCAGTGATGGCCGGAATGTCTTCAATTTCTGGGGCGGCAACGGGCATTTCGTCGCTTGTGTCGGGCACATTTTCGAACGGCTGCCGCTTTGGTGCTTCCGGAGCGGTAGATTCATTGGTCTCAACCGGCGCGGCAGTCGTGCTTTGGTCCGCATCGAGATAAGATCGCGTGGCCATGGCGGCCATGACAATGATGGTGACGACCGCGATGAAGGTGACGATTTTGCGTGAGCTGCTGTCCATGTCTGCTTTCCAATATTGTAAGTGACCCGCGTGTGGCGGTGCTAGCTTGCTTCAATCGTTGTAACGTTCGAGCAGGCATCACTTTTGCTCGCGCCATTGCCAGCCAACATCGTGAACGCAAAAAATCCGCCGACGACCGCCACCAGAAACGCGGCGGTGACCCACGCCAGATATTTGTCGATAAACGCCTTGATCGGGCGTCCGAATTTCCAGAACAAAAATCCGACCAGCATGAACTGGAATGCCCGGCTCAACACGCTGGCCCAGATGAAGGTGAACAGGTCCATTTTGATGAACCCGGCGGTCAAGGTCAACAGCTTGAACGGAATGGGGGTCGCGCCCTTGATCAAAATAATCTCCGCGCCAAATTCGCGCAGATAGCATGCAGCAGCAGGAAAGCTGTCCCACAGCCCAAGCGCCTTTAGCAGCGCCGTGCCGATGGTTTCATACGCGAAATAGCCAATGGCATAGCCAAAGAGCCCGCCCATGACGGAGGCCAAGGTGCAAATCGCCCCATAGCGCAACGCCTTGTCCGGGCGCGCCAGGCACATCAACCCGAGCAGCGGGTGCGGTGGTATTGGGAAGAATGAGCTTTCGATGAAGGAAAACAGGAACAGCCAGCGTTCGGCATGGGCGTGCCCCGCCTTTTCCATCATCCAATCATATAGGCGTTTCAACATCGTTTGCGGGGTTAAACCGCGAACGGCCGCAAGTGCAAGCTTTTAACCTGCCGGCATATTCCGTGCGATGTCCGCATTGGTCGCCCGCGTGGCTTCGCCGGCGGGCGCGAAGATGAAATAGCCCGTGATAACCATCATCAGCATGATCAGGACTTTTAACAGGTCGCGCATATCCCGCGCGCGCAAGCGCCGTTTCGACCGTCTGCGTGGTGGCAATGGTTTTCCAGATATGTCGAGAATATTGGCCATTGAATACTCCTTGACCAGCAAAACCCCAACGCGTCGCATATGTTCCGCAATCGGCCGATTATGATTTCCTTGGCCACTTATGCAGCAACAACACTTGCTTTCTGGCGCGCGAATGCACAGCGGGTGGAAATGGAATTTGATAACTTCGATACAGACGCCTTCTTGCGCGACTATTGGCAGAAAAAGCCGCTGCTTATCCGCAATCCGTGGCGCAATTGGCAAAACCCGCTGGAGCCCGATGAGCTTGCCGGCCTCGCCTGCGAAGAAGAAGTGGAGTCGCGCCTGATTTGTCAGACCGCCAAGGGCTGGGAAATGGAGCAGGGGCCACAGCATGAAGATCGCTTGGGTGGCCTTGGTGAATCGCATTGGACGTTGCTGGTGCAGGCGGTCGATCACCATGTGCCGATGCTGGCGGACCTCATCGCGCCGTTCCGGTTCATCCCCAACTGGCGGATTGACGATGTCATGGTCAGCCTTGCCGCCGACCAAGGCGGAGTTGGCCCGCATTTCGACCAATATGATGTTTTCCTGATTCAGGGCCACGGCCGCCGCCGTTGGCAGATTGGGCCGCATTGCGACGGCGATAGCCCGCTGGTGCCGCACGAGGACCTAAAGCTGCTCGCCGAATTTGAAGCGACTGAAGAATGGGTGCTTGAACCCGGCGACATCCTCTATGTCCCGCCGGGCATCGCGCATAATGGCGTTGCGGTGGGTTCCGACTGCATGACCTATTCGGTCGGTTTTCGTGCGCCGTCGCGCGCCGACCTTCTGGGGCATTTTGTCGATGATATGCTTGAGCAGATTCCCGACGATGATTTGTACCGCGATCCGGATTTGGCAGGGCAGGCGAACCCGGGTGAGATTATGCCCGACGCCTTGGCGCGCTTGCACCGGATGACGCTGGAATCGCTTTCCGACCCGCGCGCCTTTGCCCGGTGGTTCGGCATGTTCAACAGCACGCCCAAATATGCCGAAATGGACTGGCAACCTGAAACCCCCGTTGCAGCGGACGACGTGCGACAATCTATTGCCGATCACGCCCCGCTGTCGCGCAATCCGGCAAGCCGGTTGGCATTTGTCGGCGATGGCGCGAACGCGGTGATGTTCTTTGCCGATGGCGCATGTTTTGACTGCGGGGCGGAGACAGCGGATCTGGCGCGGCAGCTGTGCGCGCAAGATGCCTTGGTCCTCGACACCGCACTTGCGTCAGTCGACGCGGCAATCGACCTGCTGACGCAGCTGTGCAACATGGGGTGCATCGCGTTCGACGGCGAAGATTGATTTGCGCACGCGGCTGAGCATTTGCCGACGAAAGGTGGGTTACGCGGCGGAGGCGGAGGCCATTGCCGCAATGGCGGCGGCGACAATCACGCTGCGCCATTATCGCTGCGACCGATGTGGCCAATTTCATCTGACAAGCCGGACCAAGGGCAAGCGCGTGCCGCGACCGGCGGACTAAGCCGCTGCGTTAGACCTCGCGCCAGCTGCCGGGGGCAAGATCATCCAGCGTCCAATCGCCAACGCCGTGGCGCACCAGCCGCAATGTCGGATGGCCAACCGCGGCGGTCATGCGGCGCACCTGCCGATTGCGGCCTTCGCGGATGACAAGTACTATCCAGCTGTCGGGTACCGTCTGGCGGACGCGGATGGGCGGATCGCGTGGCCAAAGCTGCGGGTCGGCAATGCGGTCGGCCTCTGCGGGCAAGGTCACCCCGTCCTTCAACTGCACACCGTGCCGCAATTGGACGAGCGCATCATCGGAAACCGTACCCTCAACCTGAACGCGGTAGATTTTGGGCAGCTTGTACCGCGGATCGGAAATGCGCGCCTGCAACCGCCCGTCGTCGGTCAGGATCATCAGCCCTTCGCTGTCCATATCCAACCGGCCCGCGGGATAGACCCCGGGCACGTCGATAAAGTTGGACAAGGTCGGGCGCGGCGAACCGGCGGTGCCCTTGTCGGTAAATTGCGGCAAGACGCCAAAAGGTTTGTTGAACAGAATGACGCGCGACATCCCCAACCCATAGCGAAGGCGGCAGAAAAGGGGAAATCATCTTATGGTTGTGCACATTTATAACCAAATAGGTAAAAATATATTGACATCGTAACGTTATTTGGTTAGTGTTGGGCATAGTCGAAAATTGCGATTCGCGGCGCTGCGGCGTTTTTGCGAAAATATCACGGGCTGAAGGGCGATCTTCGGCCCTTTTTCTTTGGGAATAGGAGGTTGGCGATGACGAAAGATAAAATCAGCGTGCCCGACACCCGTTTGAATGCGCGCACCCGGCGTCTTTTCCTCAACCATCTGGCCGAAACGGCAAATGTGGCGGCGTCGGCGAGAGCGGCGGGTGTTGGCAGCAGCGCCGTCTATGCCGAACGGCGCCGGTCGGCGGGCTTTCGCGATGATTGGGCGCGGGCGCTTGGCGAAGGTTATGCGCGGCTGGAGACCGATTTGTTGGCCGAAGCCTTGTTGGCGGCCAATGGCAAAACGGCGGAGGCGACGTTAAAAGCGCGGGCGCAAAAGCATCGGTTGGCGATTGCGTTATTGAGCGCACATCGCGCCGCGGTGAAGGGTACGCCGACTGCGGTGACGCCTGCGCCAGCCTCGGCGGATTTGCCGACGCTGAAGGCGCAATTGATTTTGAAGTTAACCCAGATGCGCGAACGTGCGGAGCGGGCGAATGACGCAGCTTAATGCCCAGGCGCTGATGGCCATGCCCTATGAACAGATGGTTGCCTGCATCAAAAGCTGGAACCGCCACAAAATGGAGGAATCGCGCAGTTGGCGTTTCTGGCGGCGCAATGACCAGTTTGAGCCGGAAGGTGACTGGCGCACATGGCTGGTGATGGCGGGGCGCGGCTATGGCAAAACCCGCATGGGTGCCGAATGGGTCAGCGCGCTTGCCGCCGAATATCCCGGTGCGCGCTTTGCGCTGGTCGGCGCGACATTGAATGAGGCGCGGCAGGTGATGGTGGAGGGTGAAAGCGGCCTATTGGCGCTGCCTTTTTCCGAACGCCCCGAATGGGAACCCAGCCTGCGCCGTTTGACATGGCGCAACGGCGCGACCGCCACCTTGTTTTCGGCAGCAGAGCCCGAAAGCCTGCGCGGGCCGCAGCATGATTTTGCGTGGGCCGATGAAATTGCGAAATGGCCCAACGGGATTAAGGCATGGGACAATTTGATGCTTGGGTTGCGGCTTGGCCAACATCCACGGATCATCGCGACGACTACCCCGCGTCCTGTGCCATTGTTGCGGCGATTGGTGCTGGAACAGGGCGTGGCCACAACGCGCGGCCGCACGGCGGATAACAATATGCACCTACCGCCCGAATATCTGGCGTCGGTGCGCGCGGCTTATGCCGGCACGCGCTGGGGCAGGCAGGAACTGGATGGTGAGCTGATCGAAGATGCGGCGGGGGCATTATGGTCCCGTGACCTGATTGAACGGCAACGTGTGTCCAGCGCGCCCGATTTGAAACGTATCGTCATTGGCGTTGATCCACCCGTGTCGGAAAATGGCGACGCCTGCGGTATTGTTGCGGTTGGCATTGGCGAAGACAGGAAAGCCTATGTGCTTGCCGACCACAGCATAGCGGGCGCATCGCCCGAACGCTGGGCCCGCGCCGTGGCCGCCGCTGTCGATCTTTGGCAGGCGGACCGCGTCGTCGCCGAAGACAATCAGGGCGGCAATATGGTCGAAACCGTCTTGCGCGCCGCCGACCTTGCGATGCCGATTAAGCGGGTACACGCCAGCCGAACCAAGTCGGTGCGGGCGGAACCCATCGCCGCATTATATGAGGCGCGCCGCGTGTTTCACACAACGGCCTTTCCCGAAATGGAAGACCAGATGTGCGGGCTGGTTTCGGGCGGCGGATATGAAGGCCCCGGCCGATCCCCCGACCGCGCCGACGCGCTGGTGTGGGCCTTGACCGAACTGATGCTCGGCAAGGCCGAACGAACGCCGCGGGTTCGGCTGCTGTAATTTAAAGGACTGAAACACATGAATATCTTCGGTTGGAAATCAACCGGGCGTGGCTTGCTGCGTCCGGCAAAAACGCGTGTGCAGCAGGATCGTCTATCGGGCATCCGCGGCTATGGCGTGCCAAGCCTTGGCGATTGGCCGCGAAATTATGAGGCGCAGATGCGCGAGGGCTATCTTTCAAATGCCATCGCCCAGCGCGCGGTTCGTTTAATTGCCGAAGGGCTGGCGTCCGCGCCGCTGACATCGACCGATGCGCAAGCATTGCGGCTGGTGCAGGCAACGTCGGCCGGGCAGGCGTTGATTGAAACGGTGGCGACGCATTTGTTGCTGCACGGCAATGCCTATATTGAAATATTGTCGGGCATGGACGGGCGGCCAGCCGAATTGTTCGCGCTGCGCCCCGAACGGATGACGATTGAGGCCGATGTGCGCGGCTGGCCCGTGGCCTATGTCTATAAGGCCGGTGATGTTGCGAGCCGATTGCCAGCCGACAGCGTCATCCACATCCGGTCGATTCACCCGCTCGATGACCATTATGGGCTTGGCTGCCTGGGCGCAGCATCGGGCGCGGTGGCGACGCACAATGCGGCGACGCGCTGGAACAAGGCATTGCTCGATAATGCGGCGCGGCCATCGGGCGCTTTGGTCTATGAAATGGGCGAAAGCGGCGCATTAAGCGGCGAACAATATACGCGGTTGAAAGAAGAACTCGCTGCCAGCTTTCAAGGCGCAGGCAATGCTGGACGGCTGATGTTGTTGGAAGGCGGGTTGAAATGGCAGGCGATGGCGCTGACGCCCGCAGAAATGGATTTTGCCGGATTGAAGGAGGCCGCCGCGCGCGAAATTTCGCTCGCTTTCGGCGTCCCGCCCGTGTTGCTTGGGCTGCCGGGCGATGCGACCTACGCCAATTACCGCGAAGCCAACCGCGCGCTGTGGAACCAGAGCATCATTCCGCTGGCGCGCAAAATGCTCGCCGCAATTGGCGAGGGCCTCGCGCCCTATTTTGCCGGTCTGCAGCTGGACATTGATCTGGATGCCATCCCCGCTTTGGCCGAGGATCGCGAGCGATTATGGGCGCAAGTCGGCGCCGCGGACTTTTTGTCTGCCGCGGAGAAAAGGGCCGCGGTTGGGCTTGGGCCGGTGCAGTCAGAGGCACCGGAACCCGCTTAAGCCACCGCTTTCAAAATGGAGTGAACATGGTCGAAAACAACCTTCAAGGTCTGCTGGAGCAGGCCTCCGAAACTGGTGCCCGGCGCGCGCTTGCCCGTTTGGGTTTGGATGACGCCAGCGCCGCCAAGGATATGAGTGAGCTGCGTGAGCTTTTGTCCGCCTGGCGCGATGCCAAGCGGTCGGCGCGCAAGGCGGCGATTGGATGGGTCGTGCGCATGGTGCTTGCGCTGTTGCTCATCGGGCTGGCTGTAAAGCTGGGCCTGTTGGGGCTGGTCAGCCAGTGAGGCTCGCTGGCTATGCCGCCATCTTTGATGCACCCGACAAGGGCGGCGATATTGTGCGCAAGGGTGCCTTTGCCCGTGCGGCAAAAGCGGGCGTTCCATTGCTGTGGCAGCATGATCGCAACCGGCGCATTGGCTATGTCGAAAGCCTGAGCGAGGACGCGCGCGGATTGCGCGTCATTGCCCGGTTGGATGACGAAGAAACGCCGGTGCAGGCCGGCACGGGCCTGTCCTTTGGCTACCCCGGTGCAAATTAGGATCGCGCCGGCCGTCACGGGGCAGCAAGCCAAGGTTGCGCAAACCGCGCTCGATTTAATTGGCATACCGTTTTTGCTGCATGGGCGTTCGGCCGACGCAGGGCTCGATTGTGTTGGTTTGGCCGGACTGTGCCTTTCTGCTGTCGGCAAAGACGCGGCTGTGCCCACCGACTATCGGCTGCGTGGTCAACACATCGAGCGCGCCTGCGCATATTTTGATGGCCGGCAGTTCTCGCGGGTTTCGGACGGTTCAGTGGTTGCTGGGGACATTCTCTTGCTTGAACCGGGCGTCCGGCAAATTCACCTTGCCGTTATGACGTCCAAGGGTGCGGTGCATGCGCATATGGGCTTAGGCCGCGTGGTCGCAACGCCCTTGCCGCTGCCGTGGCCAACAATCGCGCAATGGCGCCTTATCGGAGACTGACATGGCAACGCTTGTTTTAACGGCTGTTGGTTCTGCCATTGGCGGGCCGATCGGCGGCGCGATTGGCACTGTCTTGGGACAACAAATCGACGGCGCATTATTTGCGCCTGCCGCGCGTGAAGGCAGTCGGCTGAAGGAGCTGGCCGTCCAAACATCGAGCTATGGCACACAAATCCCCGCTATATTTGGCGCGATGCGTGTTGCAGGAACGGTGATTTGGGCAACCGACCTGATCGAAGATCGCGCAAAAAGCGGCGGAGGTAAGGGTCGGGCTTCGACGGTCAACTATGCCTATAGGGTCAGCCTAGCGGTCGCGGTGTCAAGCCGGCCAGTCGCCCGATTGGGCAGAATATGGGCGGATGGCAATTTGGTCCGCGGGTCTGACGGCGCATTAAAAATAGACACCCAATTGCGTTTCTATTCGGGGCATAGCGATCAGCAGCCGGATCCGTTGTTGGCATCTGCTGAAGCTGTTGGTCAATGCCCCGCACATCGCGACGTGGCCTATGTCGTGTTTGAAGATTTGCAGTTGGCAGATTTTGGCAACCGCATTCCATCTTTCACCTTTGAAGTTTTCGAACGGGACGGGCCATTGTCGCTATCGGCATTGTTTCATTCGCTATCGGATGGCGACCTCTTGGCGGAAAGCACGCACTCAATCGTTGGTTTTGCCGCGGGCGGGGCGAATATGAAAGAGGCGATTGCGCCGATATTGGATGCCTTTCCAGTGGAGCTCATCACGCGGAACGGCAACCTTGTCGTCCGCGACGTTGGCGCGAACCCTGACCAACCAACCCAAATTGTCGTCGCTGTCGAAGAAGATAGGCGCAAGCTGGATCCGCCCAGTCACCGGATAGCACCCGCCGGGCAAATTCCCGGTACCGTCTCGCTGCGTTATTATGATCCGGATCGTGATTATCAGGCTGGCGTTCAACACAGCATCAGCAAATCTGGCGGACGTGGCGAAGCCCGGTTGGAGTTGCCTGCCGTCCTCAGTGCATCCTCGGCCAAGCGCTTGGTCGAGTTGAAAGCGGGCCATGCGCGCTACGCGCGGAGCACGCTCACCGCATCGGTCGTAACCTCTGCCATATTGCGACAACCTGGCGATTGCTTCCTCACCGTTGATGGGAAAAAATGGCAGATCGACGAAATCGAACATGGATTTGGCACGGCACATATTCAGGCACGAATGGCGGCTGGGCCGGTGCCGCTCGATCAGATGATAGCTACCCCGGGCCGCCACATTCCTTCCGTAGATCAATCAATTGGGCAGACCCGAATTGCCGTTATCGACTGCCCGCTGATTGCCGAACGCGATACAAACCAAGCGGTTTTGGCGGTATTCGCCGGGGGGACGGAGGCGGGCTGGAAGCGTGCAGCGCTCTTAATTCAAAATGCGGGCCAGCTGATCGATATTGGCGGAACTGCGCCACAGGCTGTGATCGGGACAACGCAGAACGCGCTTGGATCACATAACGCATTATTGATTGATGAGGTGTCATCTCTCGAGATTGAATTGCTCAATGGAGCGATGCTGCTCGCCAATCGTGACACGCACCCTCTGGCATCGGACGCTCCGGTCTTTCATATGGGCGGTGAATTTATCCGCGTCGGCCAGGTGGCTGCGTTGGGCGCCAAACGATATCGCCTGTCCCGTCTCGCGCGCGCTTGTTTTTCGGATCAACTGTCGGCGCCGGCGCATGCGGCTGGTTCCCGGATCGTTTGGATGGACCCTGCCTCCACGCGGATAATTGCGGCAACAGACTATCACATTGGCCAGACGATAACCGTTGAGGCGCAAGGTCTTGGTGACATCAACCCGGTTGTTGCGACGGCTGTGGCCAATGGACGGGCGATAACACCTTTGGCGCCTGTCCATGGCCGCGCACGACGTGAGGCAAATGGAGATATTCACCTCAATTGGGTCCGACGTTCGCGCCTAGACCTTGGGTGGGTTGATGGGGTTGATCAACTCATGGTTGAAGATCGCGAGGCCTATCATGTCCGGTTGTTAGCTGACGACAACATCTTGCGCGACTGGACGGTATTCGAGAACGGGCTGCATATTTCGGCCCACGATTACGCCGGCCTCGGGGTACAGTCAGGCAGCGAACTCGGCTTCAGTGTCCAACAGATAGGCCGATTTACACAATCCACGCCGCTCTTGTTCGGCCTCGTATAAATTTCACATCATCATCTTGTCATCAGGAGGACATATGCCCGTGTTGGAAACAGGCCGTCACAACTTGCCGCTGCTTGCCGTGACGCAGGCGCAAAAAGAAATTACCCATAATGAGGCACTCGTTCTTATCGATGCCTTGCTTCATACAGCAGTCGAGGGTGTCGGATTGACGGCTCCTGCCTTAACCGACAGCGATATTGGCAAATGCTGGTTGGTGGGTTCAGGCGCGACCGGTCTATGGGCCAATAAGTCTGGCCAAATTGCAATATGGATAGGTGGTGACTGGCGCTATCTGATTGCCCATGACGGGATGCGGCTTTGGAACAGGTCCAATGGTCGAGATAGTATTTATACCGGCGGCGTTTGGCGGAGCGGCCCAATTATCACAAACCCGTCTGGTGGGGCAGTGGTCGATATCGAAGCGCGTGCGGCACTCGGTACGATGTTACAATATTTCAGGCTGATCGGTATATTGACGCCTTGAGCGTTCGCATCGCAAAAGCACGGCCAGTATTCGGATAAAATGCGCGTAAAGGCGACATTTTAGCAACAGTATGCGGACATAGCGACTTGCTTCGATGGAACAGAATCGATAGAATTATGTTCTAGAATTTCCGTTCCTAAGATAGAAAAGGGGAAAGTTGATGCGTAAGTTAGCCATAGGTTTGGTGCTCGCTTCTACTACTCTGGCATCACCGGCTTTGGCCCGCGACGACCAGTGGTATGTTGGAGTCGATGGCGGTGCCATGATAGTAGAAGACTTGGCTTTGGATATCGGCACATTGAGTAATGCTGCATCGGTTGACACAGACAAGGGTTTTGATTTCGGCGGCGTAGTTGGCTATGATTTCGGCGGTTTCCGTCTTGAATCAGAAGTTTCGTACCGTCAGGCTGATGTAACTGGTTTCAACAGCGCGACTCCACAGATTACGAGCGGCGCAACAACTGCACTCGCAAACAGTGGTTCGTATGACATTGCCGGCGATGCCAGCGCGTTGAGCTTCATGGTCAATGGTCTTTTTGATTTCGGCGACGATAATGGCCTTCAGGGCTTTGTCGGCGGCGGCGTTGGCGTTGCACGTGTTGACGTGCAGGCTACATTGGCTGCTCCAGCGTTCCTCGACGATTCAGACACTGGTCTGGCATGGCAGGCTCTTGCAGGCGTCCGTGCACCACTGAGCGATAGCTGGGACGTCGGTCTGAAGTACCGTTTCTTCAACGCAGACAAGGTTGGTCTTGTTGACCGTCTTGGCCGTTCGGTTGACACGCGCTTCCGTTCGCACAGCATCATGGGTAGCCTGATTTATAACTTCGGCGGTGCACCTGCACCAGTTGAAGTTGCAGCACCTCCACCACCGCCACCATATGTGGCGCCACCAGCTCCACCGCCACCGCCACCGCCGCCACCAGCGCCAGTGTGCAACACCGGTCCTTATATCGTATTCTTCGATTGGGATCAGTCGAACTTGCGTCCTGACGCAGCTTCGGTGCTGGACAACGCGGTTGCTCAGTATTCGAACTGTGGCACTGCGAAGGTTATGCTTGCTGGTCACGCCGATAAGTCGGGTAGCGCAAAGTACAACGTTGGCCTCTCCGAGCGTCGTAACACCACCGTGCGTTCGTACCTTGAGTCCAAGGGTGTTGCCGGCGGTGCAATTGCAACCGAAGCATTCGGTGAAACTGCACCATTGGTTCAGACTGCAGATGGTGAGCGTGAACCGCAAAACCGTCGCGTTGAAGTTACCTACGGTCCAAATTCGGGAATGTAATTCCGAACGGACGAATATGCTAAAAGAAAGGCCGGTCGAAAGACTGGCCTTTTTTTATGTCGTTAATTGATGCAGCCGAAAGGTCTGCGTTCTTACGCAGCTTTGGTTTTTACCCGAGCACGGACAGTGGCCGCCTCAAGTAGCCTTGTTTCAAGTGATTTCAACTTGGTCTTGCTTTCGATTTTTGCACCGAAAAGATCTGTCGCATAGAATGTATCTACTGCGCGTTCGCCATAGGTTGCGATATGCGCACTGTGCAATGTTACCTTTGACTCGAACAAAGCCAATGCCAAATTGTTCAGCAATGCCGGTCGGTCCAGCGCATTTACTTCTACAACGGTGAAGCGGTTAGAAGCCTGATTATCGATCAGCACGGAAGGCGCAATTTTAAATGCGTCGGCACGCCGGAGAGCCTTTGGCTTGGCATCCAGTTGGGTCATCAACTTTGCACGGTTGGTCAATGCTTCTTCGATATTGCGCGCCAAGCGGTCTAATTGACCCTGCTCGCGAAATGGACGGCCGAGCGGATCTTGGATCAGGAAATTATCGATCGCCATCCCGTCGCTGCTTGTGTGGATCCGCGCATCGATGATATTTCCACCCGCCAAGTGAATCGCACCTGCAATCCGATAAAATAAGCCGGGATGGTCGGCCGCGAATACCGTGACGAGCGTTGCGCCCCGGTCGGGGTAGTAGCAGGCATCAATGGCAAGCTCAGTGCCTTCATTTTTCAACAGATGCCGTGCATTGCGCTCAATGATGTCGTCTGGCTCGGCTATCCAATAGGCGTCGGGTAATATCTTTGCGAAATGCGCAAATTTTTCCGGTGCCAACCGCAAGGCTGATTCCAGTTTCGATTTTTTCGACGCAATGCGTTCGTCGCGGCCACGTTGCTTGTGACCAAGCCGCAGCACTTCTTCAGTCGCTTCGAAAAGATCGGACAATAATTGGCGCTTCCAACTGTTCCAAACGCCTGGACCAACGGCGCGAATGTCCACCACAGTCAAGACGAGCAGCAATTTCAACCGTTCAGGCGACTGAACGGCCTGCGCAAAATCCAATATTGTTTTGAAGTCGGCAAGATCGCGTTTGAATGATGTTGCGGACATCAACAAATGGTGGCGTACCAACCACGCGACTGTCTCCGTCTCTGCCGCTGATAAACCAAGTCGCGGGCATAATGTTTCCGCGACCTGAGCGCCTAAAACGCTGTGGTCGCCGCCGCGTCCTTTTGCAATATCGTGCAGCAAGGTTGCGACATACAATACCCTTCTGCTGACGATATTCCGCATTATCGCAGCCGAAAGCGGGTGATCCTGTTTCAGCTTTCCGCTTTCGATGTTCGCCAATAGCCCAATGGCGCGGATCGAGTGTTCGTCGACGGTATAATGATGGTACATGTCGAACTGCATTTGCGCGACTACGCGGCGGAAATCGGGAATGAACCGTCCAAAAATCGTGGATTCGTTCATCCAGCGCAATACGGTTTCCGGATCGCGACGTGACGTCAGAATATCTAGAAAGAGCGCGTTGGCCCGCGGGTCCTTTTGGACCGTCTTATCTACAAGCCGGGCGTCGCGCTGCGCGGTCCGCATGGCTAAAGGGTGAATTTCCAGCCCATGCAAATCCGCGAGGTGGAAAATTTCCAATAACCGAACGGGATCTTCGACGAAAAACTGATCATGTGGTAATGCCAAACGACCACGGTCGAGTTGGAAGCCATTGAGCTTGCGTGGTTTGCGGTTGAAACTTGGAATGAACCGGCGGCCTTTTTGAGCCATGGCTTCATCCAAATGTGCCAAGAATAAGCCCGTAACGTCGCCCACGGTTTTGGCATTCAAGAAATAATAATGCATGAACCGCTCAACCGCCGAACGACCGGGGCGATCCGCGAACTGCATCTGTTCGGCCACTTCGCGCTGCAAATCAAATGTCAGGCGTTCCTCTGCGCGGCCAGTAATATTGTGCATATGGCAACGGACGGACCAGAGGAAGTTTTCGGCTTTCCTGAACCGGTTATATTCTTCGACTGACAGTAGCCCAACATGGACGAGATCAGACGCCGTTGAGACCTTGTGGATATATTTTCCAATCCAATACAAGGTATGCAAATCGCGCAGGCCGCCTTTGCCGTCTTTGATATTGGGTTCCACAACGTAACGACTGTCGCCCATGCGCTTGTGCCGTTCATCGCGTTCGGCCATTTTTAAGCGGACAAAATCGGGTGCCGTATTTGCGACCACTTCGTTCCAGAAGCGTAACGCCGCCTCTTCGTACACCGCACGATCACCCCAAACGAACCTGCTTTCCAAAAGCGCGGTACGGATCGTTAGATCTTCTTGCGCCATTTTTACGGTCTCATCCAAAGACCGGCTGGATTGGCCAACTTTCAGGCCGAGATCCCAAAGAAGGTACAAAATCGCTTCGACGACTTGTTCGGTCCATGAGCTCCTTTTGTAAGGGGTAACAAACCCGATATCGACGTCGCTATGTGGTGCCATCTCGCCGCGGCCATATCCGCCCACAGCAAGGATAGCGATCCGTTCCGATGCGGAGCGGTTCGCCGCAGGATATGCGTGAACGGTCACATAGTCATAAATGAGCCGGACAATCTGATCGACCAGAAATGCTTGCTCTGCGGACGCACGGTAACCCTGTGACGGGTTTTCACCCAGTCGTCGTTTGATTTCGGCGCGCCCGTCCGCCAACGCACTTTGCAAAAGCTCGAGGATTTGCGGACGGCAGCGCTGAGGACCATCTTCTGCAACAATAGACTCAACTTTATCAGCAAGGGCAGTCCTGTCGATAATGTCGCGTTGCTTTATAATCCGGTCGGGCGATGAAGTCATACAGACACTCTAGGCGCGTTCGCGCCCTATGTCAGCATCAAGCAGAGACCTTTGCATTATATTCCCGGCGCAAAGCAACGCGGTCGATTTTCTGCGTACCCAGACGCGGCAATGGCTCTGACACTTGCCAGAAATGGGCCGGGATTTTGAATGGCGCTAGACGCGGTGCGAGGAACGCTTTGAGCTCATCCTCGGTCAGCTCTACCCCATCCTTCGTCTGATAGACGATGCCTGGAACTTCCCCATATTTGTCATCGGCAATGCCAAACACGGACAGCTCGACAATTGAGTCATGTTCATAAGCAGCGGCTTCCACCTCGGGGCAGCTGATATTCTCGCCGCCGCGAATGATGATGTCTTTTTTGCGGTCTACGATGAACAAATAACCGTCTTCGTCGAGATAGCCGATGTCACCGGTCCGGAAGAACCCGTCAGCGGTAAACGCGTCGCGCGTCGATTGTTCGTTGTTCCAGTAACCGTTGAAATTCGCAATGGTGCGAATACCGACTTCGCCGCGTTCACCTTGCGGAAGAACATTTCCATCATCATCAAGCATTTGCACTTCGACCAAGGGCTTCGTAGCTGGCCCAGTGCTGGTGGGCTTTTCCAGATAGTTATCCGTGAAATTGCCGCAGCCCACGCCATTCGTTTCCGTGAGGCCATAGCCGAGCAGCGGATAGCCCCAGCTCATTTCCTTGCGGATTTTTTTGACATGATCCACGGGGCGTGGGGCGCCGCCAGCCGCAAAGGCCGTGCAGCTGGTAAGGTCATATTTGTGGCGGTTAGGGTGCGTCGCGAGTTCAATACTCATCAACGGAACGCCAACGAAATAGCTGATGCGTTCCTTTTCGATGATGCGCATGGCTTCTTCCGCATCCCATTTTGGCATTAGTACCAACTTACGCCCAATCGCGAAGCTTTGCAGAACCAGTGGAATGGACGCGGTAACGTGAAACAGTGGCACGTTGACCAGCGCCGACGGCTGAGCTGGCATGGCCTGACCAGTGGACGAAAGAAGCTCGAAAAAGACGAGTGTCTGGCCCACGTAACTCATCGCGCCCTGAACGACGGCCCGATGGTCGGATACCGCGCCCTTGGACTGTCCGGTCGAACCTGACGTGTACAAAATTGTCGCATTGTCTGTGGGTTCAAGCACGGGCAGTGGTGTTTCTGCGCCGCCACCTTTTGATGTCAAGATAGCGAGCCCTTCCATCGGAGCGCCATCATGACCAAATATCAATAGCTCACAACCACCAATGTCGTGCCCTGCCAAGCGTGCAGCGCGCTGTTCATCCGCGAGGACATAGCGACAACCGACCATTCGGATGCCTTCGGCCAATTCGCCACCTTGCCACCAGCCGTTAAGCAAAGTTGCAACGCCGCCGGCCATAACGATTGCCATGTAGGCAATGATCCAGTTGGCCGAATTGCGTGCGGCGATCCCGACCCTGTCGCCCTTTTGAAGTTTGTGCCCCTCGACTAAGCCGCCAGCCAGTGCGCGCGCTGCGGCATAGGTCTCGCCAAAGCTTAGGCGGATGTCGCCATCTACCAGAAATTCTTTGTCCGCATGCGTGGCGCAAAAAAATGCCAGATAGTCGGCCATGTTGCCGGGTGCTTTCGCCAGCATGGGCAATTGCACACCAAATTTTTCAACATAGGTCACCGTTAAAGGGCCATCGTCGGTCATGAGACGATTTATGGTAGCGTCGATCGCGAGGTCCAATTGGGACGGCATGTGATTCTCTCCTAAACTCTTTGTGCACCTTCTATTTCGCTCTATAGGAAAGTCAAAATATCCTGAGGAAAAACTGTGTCATTCGAGATTATTGCTACAGCAGCGACCTATATTCAGTTCACAGACCTTGGTGTTGGCCCCGTTGCGCTTGATCTGGGCTTCTTTCAGCTGCGTTGGTATTCCTTGGCCTATCTTGTAGGCATTTTGCTTGGCTACGGCTTTTTGATCAAACTGCGGGCGCGGCCGGGCGCGCCGATGTCGCGTGACCATGCAGACGATGTCATTTTATACGCGACGCTGGGCATCATATTGGGCGGACGAACGGGTTATATCTTGTTCTATCAGCCATCGATTTTGCAGAACCCGTTAGATGTCTTCAAACTGTGGGAAGGCGGCATGTCGTTCCATGGCGGCGCGGTTGGAATCATTTTTGCTCTCTGGCTTTTGGCGCGCAAGCATAAGATCTCGTTCCTGCGGGTGTGTGATTATCTTGCGTGTTGCGTCCCGTTTGGCCTCTTCTTCGGCCGGTTGGCAAATTTCGTGAATGATGAGCTTTGGGGCCGCGTGACGGACGTGCCTTGGGCCATCGTGTTTCCAAATGGTGGTGATTTGCCGCGGCACCCAAGCCAGCTGTATGAAGCTGGGCTCGAAGGGCTTTTGATGGCCGCGATCATGTGGCCGTTGTTTTGGAAAACCGACGCTCGCTACAAACCCGGCTTTCTGTGTGGCATGGCGGCTGTGATCTATGGTCTTTCGCGCTTTACGATCGAATTCTTCCGGGAACCAGATCAGCAGTTACAGTGGCTGGTCGAAGCAAGCGGCCTCAGCATGGGGCAGTGGTTGACCACCCCGATGATTCTAATCGGCTTGTTCCTCTTATTCACGGCAGGGGCTCGCAGGCAGCGTAACAGTGTCGCCTGACACGCAGACGACAAGCCAACGCATCACACACCGCATTGAAGCGTCTGGCCCAATCAGTGTTGCCGAATATATGCGCGTGGCAAACACCGCATATTATGGTCGCGCGGATCCTTTGGGTGCCGATGGCGACTTCATAACGGCACCTGAGATCAGCCAAATGTTCGGCGAAATGGTCGGGATTTGGCTGAGCGATATTTGGTTGCGTCGGGGCCGTCCTTCGCCATGTTATTACGTCGAACTTGGGCCGGGCAGGGGCACGCTGGCTGCCGATGCGCTCCGCACAATGAAGCGTTTCGGATTTGAACCAGAGGTTCATTTTGTCGAGAATAGCCCGGCCTTGCGAGAAAAGCAGCGGGCGGCTGTCCCCGCTGCGGTGTTCCATGATGATGTGGAAACGGTGCCAACCGACGCGCCATTGTTTATCGTCGCGAACGAATTCTTTGATGCGCTGCCCATCGCGCAGATGATTGCCACGAACGCCGGCTGGCACGAGAGAGTTGTCGTTCCCGATCATAGCGCACGGTTTGCCGCAATGCCGGGTCCGCGTTCCACGGACGCCCTAGTTCCTAAACAATTTCGCATGGCGTCGGTTGGAAGTATTTACGAAACGTGCCCGGATGCCGCTTTAGTGATGGACAAGCTTTCCACGCGCCTGTCCGGACAGGGCGGAGTTATGTTGACCGTTGATTATGGTTATCTTGAGCCAGCGCTGGGCAGCACGTTGCAGGCGGTGCAAAATCACAAATATGCGGACCCGTTTTCGGATCCTGGTCATTGCGATTTGACTGCACATGTGAATTTCCATGCGCTTTCGCTCTGCGCACAAAGATCTGGCCTCAACGTTGCGGGGCCATGCGATCAGGGTGCTTGGTTGTCGGGATTGGGTATCGATCAGCGCGCCACGAGCTTAGCGCAGGCAAATCCTGATCGGGCCACGGAAATTTCCGCCGCGCGCAGCAGGCTTGTTGCCCGTGAATCCATGGGCGCGTTATTCAAAGTGATGGCGACATACGCAAAGGGCTGGCCAGAACCAGAGGGATTCGCGCGTTAGGTCAAACTGACGCGGTCAGTTCGCCCATTCGGCAATCTGCAATGCTACGTCATTTGCCGCTTCATTCAACGCTGCCCCAACAGGCGCAGCTTCAACAGCTGCAACGAGTCGGCGGGCTTCAAATCTGCGTTTTTCGGTCGGGTTGCCGCGCGTGATTTTCGCTGCGTCAAAGACGACCACGGCTTCATTGGTCGCGGCGTCGACGCCAAATTCCAGCAGGTTTCCTGAGATAAAACGTACGGCTTTGCCACCAGCATCGACTTCACTGAGCACCAGATTGCCGCTTTTAGCCGACACCGTTTCGGACAATAGTTGCTGCATCAACCGGGCCGGCTTGTCGGCCCAAAACGCATCCTTCACATAGGCAATGCTGCTGGCGTTGATCTGGACCGGCACGCGGTTCGTGTCGAGTTTGCGCGGCACCTCCGGCGTTTGTATGACCAAGGCGTCAGCCGCCGATGCCGTTCGGGCTGCGCCTGCAGTCACGCTGTTATCGGCGGTCAGCACGAGCATGGAGGGCGGCGCTTTGGTCTCGAAGCTTACACAAGCACCGAGGCTCAGAATGACGGGTAAGGCCAATAGGCGTGCGCTGGATAATTTGCTGATCATCATTTTTGTTTCCTGCTGCCAGGTTGGTAATTGGGCAATGCCGGCGCGTTGACAACGCTGCCAATACCACCCTGATCAACCTTGTCGGTGACCGATTTTAAAGAGACAGACAATTCGCGTAGGTCGCGCGCCAATTGCGTAACCTCTGGCAATGTCTGCGTATTTAGCGTTTCAATTGCTGGATTGGCATTGTTCAACGTCGTTTCCAGCGCGGCCAGACTGCCATTGGCGGCGCGAAGCGTTTTACGCAGTTCAGCCAACATAGGACGGCCATCGCTATCAAGCAGCTTGTTGGTGGTGCCCGCCATTTTGGTGATTTCATCTGCGGCAAAACCTGCCTTTTGCAACGCGATGCGCGATTCTTGAATCGCGGCGCGCAAATCCGGGCCTTGTGTAGCCAGCGTACCCGACAGATTTTCGACATTGTCCAATATCTGTTCAATGGACTGCTGGTTCTTGTCAGACAGAATGTTCGTCAAACGCTCGGTTAACGCTGACAGCCGCTCCAACAATAACGGCGCATTGTTCAACAATTCCCCCAAGGCCCCTGGCTTTGTGGGGATGACGGGAACGCCGGTGGGACATGCCGATTTCGGATTGGCTTCTGGACAAACCAAGGCAGGTGCGCCCTTGACCGCGCCGTCCAGTTGAATTTCAGAAACGCCGGTAAAGCCGACGCCGTTGATCGTCGCAGTGGTGCCCAGAAGCACGGGAACGCTGTCCTTGATGGTGATGCGAACGCGGACAAATTCTGGATCGGGTTCCCACAATTCAATGCTTTGGATTTCGCCGACAGGCACACCGGAGAAGGAAACGCCTGAGCCCTTGGCAAGACCGTTCACCGACTGTTGGAAGAATATGTCATATTCTTTCTTGTCGCCTTCGCCAGCGCGTGACAGCCAAACGGTAAATGCCGCGAGCAAGGCCACAAGAAGAAGCGTGATAGCGCCCACCATCACATAGTTGGATTTGGTCTCCATCTTACTGTCCTATGACCTTCCTGGCTGATGTAAATGCGGTTGTGGGTTGTTGTGTTTGTCATGGCCACGGCGTGCCGCCCGCCCGCGTGGTCCGCTGAAATATTCGTTAATCCATGGGTGATCGATGGCCAACAACTCCTCAATCGCACCGACCGCAATCACCTTTTGGTCGGCGAGTACGGCTACTCGGTCACAAATGGCGTAGAGCGTATCGAGATCGTGCGTAATCAGAAATACGGTGAGGCCGAGGGTTTCTTTCAAATCCCGCGTCAGATTATCGAAGTTTGCAGCGCCAATGGGATCGAGCCCAGCGGTTGGTTCATCCAAAAACAGAAGCTCCGGGTCCATCGCCAAGGCCCGGGCTAAGCCCGCGCGTTTGCGCATACCGCCGGAAAGCTCGGATGGAAATTTATGGGCTGCATCGGCCGGAAGCCCGCTGAGGTAAATTTTATAATGCGCGATTTCGTCAAGCAACGCCTTGCTGAAATCCGGATAGAATTCGCGCAGCGGGACCTGCACATTTTCAGCCACCGTCAACGTTGAAAACAACGCGCCGCCTTGAAACAATACGCCCCACCGGCGTCGCACGTCCGTAGCTTCGTCCTCTTCCTTGCCGATCATGCCTTCGTCGAAAACGCGGATTTTGCCAGCGACGGGCTCCTGAAGCCCAATGATGGACCGCATCAATACTGACTTGCCCGTGCCCGACCCACCAACAACACCCAGAATCTCGCCGCGCCGCACCTCAAGATTCAAATCCTGGTGAATGACCTGCTCGCCAAAGCTGTTGCACAGGCCTTGCACGGAAATGATGTTGGGCTGGTCCATGGTTTAATTCCAGCCAATTTCGCTAAAGAATATGGCGAAAAATGCATCGAGAACGATGACAAGAAATATAGCCTGCACCACTGCAGCAGTGGTTTTCAATCCGACCTGCTCCGCATTGCCATGCACTTGCATCCCTTGGAAACAGCCTGCCATGGCGATGATTGCGCCAAATACTGGTGCCTTAATCATGCCAATCCAAAAATCGGTCATTGGCGTAACTTCACGCAGCCGCTGCACAAAGGTCGCGGGTGGAATTTCGAGAACGACCCAACACAAAAGTCCGCCGCCGATAACGGACATCAGCGATGCGAATATGCCCAACAAAGGCATCATCATAACGGCTGCAATGACCCTTGGAACAACCAAGGCTTCGGCTGGCACGACACCTATGGTGCGCATCGCATCAATTTCTTCGGTGATTTTCATCGTGCCGATTTGCGCAGCAAAGGCCGAGCCCGACCGACCGGCGACCATGATCGCAGTCATCAAAATTCCCAATTCGCGAAAGGTCAGCCGGCCAATCAGGTTGATGGTGAACACCTCTGCGCCAAATTGCCGCAACTGGACCGCGCCTTGCTGCGCAATGACGATACCGATGAGAAAACTCATCAGGCCAATGATGCCCAACGCACGCACACCGACCATGTCGAAATGCTGGACCACGGCATGCCAACGGAAACGGCCGGGGTTCATCGCAAGTATGAACGACGCTTTCACAACCTGACCCACAAAACCCAGAAACTGCAAAAGCGTTGTAAAGCTGATGATGACACTGTGGCCTACTTCGGCCAGGAACCGCTCAAATGATGGCGGATGCGGTCGCGGCGGTATATCGGCCTGATCCGCGCCACTGACAGCCTGAAGCAGACGACTGGCGTCTTTACCTGCGCCCACGATTTCTGCGTCCGACGCCTTTGCCGTGCGGTGAACAAGCCACGCGCCAACGGTATCCACATGTTCAACCGCGCTGAGATCGATTTTGCGCACATCGGCGGACAAATCGCGCAAGCGGCCGTCGATATCGCCGATCAAAGCTATGGTAAAGCTGCCCGATAAGCGGAGGATTTGCCCGCCATCGGTCAGGTCTTCTTGCAAGAACTCTGCAGCGTTAGCCATAGCCATATAACTGGCGT
>JBILOZ010000007.1:0-30596 GCA_044374245.1 Sphingorhabdus sp.
CTGTAGCAGACCGATGACTGATGCCAAACCAACGCTGCTTGCCATATATGATATGGACAAGACCGTCACGCGACGCGCCACCTATAATGGGTTCCTCCTGCATATGGCGCTTAACAAGGCACCGTGGCGATTGTTCCTTGCGCCGTTATTGCCGATTGGGCTGGCATTATACGCGCTGAAGCTGTGGGACCGGGCCCGGTTAAAGCAATTTTCGCAGACATTGCTTATCGGCCACCGCGTTCCAAGGGCGCGATTTGCCAAATATCTGGAAAGCCATGCCGACATTGTGGTGGGCAAAAATGTCTATCCACAGCTGCTTGCGCGCGTGGCGGAGGAAAAGGCAGCGGGCTATCGTCATGTCATGGCAACGGCGTCGTACCGGCTATATGTCGAGGCGATCGCAAAGCGGCTTGGCTTTGATGATGTTATCGCGACGGACCTTGCCACGGACAGCACCGGCCATGTTCTGGCGCGGATTGACGGGCATAATTGTTACGACGCCGCGAAGCTTGAACGGGTCAAAGGCTGGATGGAAACCCATGGCCTGTCACGCGAAAACTGCCACATCCGTGCCTATTCA
Source organism: Sphingorhabdus sp. (assembly GCA_044374245.1). GTDB lineage: Bacteria > Pseudomonadota > Alphaproteobacteria > Sphingomonadales > Sphingomonadaceae > Sphingorhabdus_B. The sequence goes on from JBILOZ010000007.1 coordinate 581, forward strand.
GACCATGTGTCCGATGCCCCGTTGCTCAGCTATGCCGATGAGCCCTTCGCCACCAATCCGCACGGGCCGCTTGCGCGCCTTGCTGCCTCCAAAGGTTGGCCCATATTGGATTGGCGTGATCCTAAAGCCTAAGCGAAGGCCTGTTTGAAGTGGGATAGCAGCTTGGCTTAATCTTCCTCGATTAAGCTCGTGTCGCGCGTTTCAGGCAGCATCAGATACGCAATCACCGTCGCACCGACGCAGATCGCGACATACCAGAAAAATCCCGTTTCGTTGCCCGAACTTTTGAACCACAAAGCGACATATTCCAGCGTCCCGGCAAATATCGTGTTCCCGACCGCATAAGGAAACGCAACGCCCAGTGCGCGGATATGGGCTGGAAACAGCTCAGCTTTTACCATGGCATTGTTCGCGGTATATCCGCCGTGCAGTGTAATCGGGATCAGGATCAGCGCCAACGCGACGATGGGCGAGGTGGCTTGGCCAACCAGCGTATAGATGGGTACGGCGGCCAACGCGACCCCAGCGCCAGCGATCAGCAACAGCGGTTTTCGCCCAAAGCGGTCGGCGAGCATCCCTGCAATGGGCTGCAGACAGAAGGACCAAATTAAAACGCCAGCGATAATCAACGTCGCAGTTTGCTTTTCAAACCCTGCGGTGTTGATCAGATATTTCAACATATAGGTGGTGAACGCATAAGAGGCGAGGCCGCCGCCACCCGACATCACCGCAACCAATATGCAGGATCGTTTGTGATCACGCCAAAGCAATTTCAGCGATGAATGTTCGCGTTTCTGGTCAATATTGGTGAACGATTTTGTTTCAGACATCGTCCGGCGCAAAAGATAGACGCACAAGGCCAGAATGGACCCAATCACGAACGGTATGCGCCAGCCCCAATCGCCCAATTGTGCCTCGCTCAATAGCGCCTGTAAGATCAGGGCAACCAAAATGGCCAGCAACTGCCCACCGCTCAGCGTTGCATATTGGAAACTCGACCAAAATCCGCGCCGCGCCGCCGGGGCCATTTCCGACAAATAGGTGGCACTTGACCCATATTCCCCGCCAACGGACAGCCCTTGGACCATACGTGCGATCACCAAGATGGTCGGCGCAACAACACCCGCCTGCGCATAGGTCGGCGCAAAGGCAATGGCGAGCGACCCGCCCGCCATTAACAAAACGGACAAGGTAAGCCCGGCCTTTCGACCATGCTTGTCGCCATAGATACCCATCACCCAAGCACCGATTGGGCGCATCAGAAAACCAGCCGCAAAGATTGCCGCTGTGTTGAGCAACTGGGCTGTCAAATCGCCTTCAGGGAAAAATAACGGCGCAAAATAAATGCTGAATGTCGCGTAGGCGAACCAGTCATACCATTCGACCAGATTCCCCGCGGAGCCGCCAATTATCGATTTAAAGCGTTGCCGTGTTATGCCCTGTTCAGCCACCATCATTGCTCCATATTCCAATCAACGACATTTGTCCGCCATAGCCCGGTTCACTGCGGTGGCAGCTGCGCCGATAGCTAAAAAACCGGTCTGGCTGGCTGTAGGTATCCTGTCCCATGCACTCGACCGTTGTGATGCCGGCGGCGGCAAGACGCGCGGCAACATAGCCTTCGATATCAAACTGATAATGACCCGCTTTGCCGTCGCGGAAAAACCGCGCATTTTCGGGGTTGGCGTCTGCAAAACGTTCAAAGAAACCAGCATCAACCTCATAGCTTTTTTGCGCGATGCATGGGCCGATCGCGCAGGCTATCCGCTCGCGCTGTGCGCCCAGTGCTTCCATCGCCAATATCGTGTTTTCATTGACGCCTGTAAATGCGCCCTTCCATCCCGAATGTGCTGCACCAACGACACCAGCCTGCCTGTCTGCAAATAGCACCGGCACGCAATCCGCGGTTTGGACCGCAAGCAGGATATTCGGCCTATCTGTCACCAGCGCATCGGCCTTGGGCGGGTCATCTTGGTCAATGGGACCAGTCACGGTGACCACGTCAGGCGAATGGATTTGGTACACCCGCGCAAGTGCGGCGCCGGGCATAACGGCAGCAACCGCACGCCGCCGGTTTTCGATAACATCGTCGCGCACATCGTCCGAACCAAGGCTGCAGTTCAGCCCCGCATAAATGCCTGCGGAAACACCGCCAACGCGGCCAAGGAACCCGTGCGCAATGTCACCCAGTAATTTTGACTTGATAACTTCGACGGTCACGTGGCGTGGTTCCTCCCTATATGCTTAATTGCAACTGCGGCGCTTGACGGCAAGCCATTAGATTGCGAACCCATGCCGATGCACCGTCACATGCTCATATTTGGAATGGGGTACACCGCCTTGCGTCTCGCCGACAGCCTTCGTGAAAGCGGTTGGCACGTCACTGGAACGCGGCGAATGAGCGGCGGCGACGCGATTGCCTTTGACGATGAAGCGGCGGTCAGTGCCGCAATCGAAAACGCCACACATATTCTGTCGAGCGTTCCGCCTATGGGTGAGGACGGCGACCCCGTGCTTTTGAAATATGGCGACAGGATTGCACGTAGTGGCGTCGCTTGGCTCGGCTATTTGTCCTCAACGGGTGTATATGGCGACACGGGTGGCGCGTGGGTCGACGAGAGCGCGGTTGTTGGCGAGGGGCGCCGAACTGCGCGCGCCGATGCTGACTTAGCGTGGCAGGCCTTGCGCAACGACGTAGCGGTCTTTCGCTTGCCCGGCATCTACGGCCCGGGTCGATCTGCGTTGGAACGGGTCGAAGATGGCAAAGCACATCGGATCGATATGCCTACGCAAATCTTTAGCCGTGTGCATGTTGATGACATTGTTAGCGCAGTCATTGCCGCATTTGATGGGCCCGCTGGCGTGTATAATATTGCCGATGATGTTCCAGCGTCGCAAAATGATGTCATCGAATATGCGTGCGATCTTTTGGCGCAGGATTGGCCGCCACTGATGACGTTGGACGGAGCAGGGCTGTCGCCTATGGCGCGCGGATTCTATGCCGAAAACCGGCGTGTTTCAAATATGAAGGCGAAACGGCTGCTGCGATGGACGCCGAAATACGCAGATTACCGGCAGGGCCTAAGCGCATTATTGGCTGCGCGCGCAATAACATAGAATTGGGCGGCCGCCTTGCGGGGCTGGAAACGGTTTGGTAGGCGAGGGCAAGGTATTCACCTTACCCCCTTCAGTGCCCTAAGCCTTGCGCGTCTGCATTGCGACGACGAGGCCAACCATCACCAGTGCGCCACCCGCCATCGCCAATGTCGACCAGACATAGCCTTCGAATATCGTCGATAGGATCATCGCAAAGACCGGAATGACCACGCCCGTGTAAGCAGCCTTGCCGGGGCCAATGTCACGGATGAGGCGAAAATAAAGCGGGAAGGTTACCACCGAACCGATGATGCTTAGATACAGCACACCGCCGATATATCCGGGACGCATGTCGATGACTGGCGGACCATCCATGACGAACGCAAAAGCCGCATTGGCCAAGCTGGCCCAGAACATTGACCACGCCAAAATCGTGATCGTTGGGTATCGCGCAACCTTTGGCGTCACCTGAAGCACATTGGAGATCGATGCCGTAGCAACCGCGCACAGCACCAGAAATAGCCCAATCAGTGCATCGGTTCCGCCCATAGGGGCAGCGCGGTATTCCTGCAGCATCAACAACCCGACGCCGACGCAGGCAATCGCTGAGCCTAATATGAACGCTCCGCTGATTGACCGTCCAAGCCAATATTTGGCGAGCACCGCATTGGGCACAATCAAAAGCGCGAATACCACTGCGACCAATCCCGACGTGATATAATGTTCAGCGGCATAGACAAAATTGTAGTTCATCCCGAATTGCATCACGCCAAGCAGGATTGTCCAACCGACCATTGGCCGATCTATCTTCACCGGCTGGCGCATCACGATGACTAGGATGAACATAGCGATGGCGGCCACAATCATGCGATAGGCCACAGACCAGGTCGGCGGCACTGTGCCCAATTGATCGCGGATGACCAGCCAGGTCGATCCCCAGATGAGCGACGTCACCATAAAGGGTATCCATACCCGTGGCGCCAGAAATCCAGGTTCTACGACGCTCTCCCCCCCGGTCGTGCTCATAATGCAGCGATCGCGCGGGCCAGCGGGGCAACATCGGCCTCGGTATGTTGCCAACTGGTGACGAGCCGCGCCGCGCCCCAGTTTTCGTTGACAACGCCCCAGTCGTAAAAGTCAAAACCTTGCGCCCGCAACGCCGCCGCTTCAGCGGGCGTCAGGCGCAAGAATATCTCATTGGCTTGCACCGGATAAAGCAATCGCTCGGCTGCTGCGCCCGCAATGATCTGCGCCGCTGCGTTGGCGGAACGCGCATTGGTCAGCCACACATCATTTTCCAGCATCGCCAACAATTGCGCCGCAAGGAACCGGCCCTTGGACTGCAAATGCCCAGCCCGTTTGCGCCGATAGCGCGCAGCGTCGGCGAGCGCCGGGTCAAAATAGACCAACGCCTCTGCGCCCATGCCGCCATTTTTGACGAAACCGAAACTCAACACATCGACGCCGGCGTTCACCGTCACGTCGGCTGGCGCACAGCCCAATGTTGCCACTGCATTGGCAAAACGCGCGCCATCCATATGCAGGCTAAGGCCGCGATCATGGCACAATGCACCAAGTGCCGCGACTTCCGCAGGGCTGTAGACCATGCCATATTCGGTTGCATTGGTAATCGACAATGCCGCCGCCTGCACCTGATGCACATCGTTGCGAATGCCGTTCAGACACGCCTCGACCGTTTCAGGCGTTACCTTGGCGCCGTCACCTTCGACCAGCATCAATTTCGCACCAGCGGTGTAGAAACCCGGCGCGCCGCATTCATCAACCTCAATATGGGCTTCACGGTGGCAAATGACGCCCTGATGCGGCTGAACAAGCGACGCCAGCGCGAGGCAATTGGCACTTGTGCCCGTTGCCACCCAAAGCACCGCGACATCGCGGCCGAACATAGCGGAGAATGCGGCATCGAGCCGCGCACTCCATTGGTCCCCATCATATGCGGTGTCTATATGGTTGGCATCGGCCATGGCTTGCATGACAGCGGGGTGCACCGGGGCGGCATTGTCAGAGAAGAAACGCATGACCATCCGCATGGCGGGAAAACCCGCCTGCCGTCAAGCGCTTAGCGGACGTGCGTCGCGCTTATGGACAGCACGCTTGTATGCGGGGCTAGAAATCAAGGGCAATCTCGGCATGGTCTATTGCCATCAAAGCCGACCGCTCTGACATGGCCAGAAACATTGCGTCGCCTCGGTCGGTTTGTTCCACGACCATGGACGCCGTCACACCCATGAGCATTCCCGAAAAAGACGCAAGCCGATAGGCATCCCAATGGTGGGCAAGGTCTGCGAAGGGCACGTTATGCCGATCTAATTGCGTTCTATACCGCGCCAGAAGACCGTGCTCTTCTGCTTTACGGGTAGCCGGGTCCATCGATGTGCCAAGGTAATAGGCTATGTCGCTTGCACCTTCGCCGACACCAACAGTTTGCCAGTCGACGATGACGATAGGCATGTCCTTGTCGTCGGCGCAGTACAGCATATTATCTGGACGAAAATCATTGTGCGTGAGACAGCGTGGACCGGAACGTGAGTCTAACCATCGTTTGATATTGCCCAAATAACGCTCACCAACGCGTTTCATCTCTTTGGTGATCCGGTCGCTATACCGGTCACAAAATGCGGGCCAAAGCATCGTATAAATCGCGTCGCTGTCTATCTGGGGCGGAACAGCTTTCGTGCCGCTGAGCCAGTCAAGCGTGTCGAGCGATGGATCACCCCACCAGGCCGCGTGAATGCCAGCCGCCGCATCCATTGCCAGTTCGGCTTCTGCCCGCGTTGGAACCAACAATTGGTTGCCCGGTGCATGTGATGGGAGATCGTGCATCAGCAAAGCAAAATCGTGGCTGTCGTCATCAAATGCGATAAACAGATGATGGGGTATCGCCATCGGTTTCTTACCCGCAAAAAGCGCATAAAAACGGCTTTCACGCATATATGTCATATAGGATCTACCGGCAGCTTTGCTGACTGGATCATTGGATGGCAATTTTGCCACGAGCGTCGGAGGCGCGCCGTTGGCAGGGCCATCATATGTCAGTTTAAGGCGGTACGTCGCGCCGACCTGTCCGGTACCTATGGCGTGCGATTCAACCGACATGACCTTGGCATCATAGCCATTATTGTGCAGCTGCGCCGTCAACCAAGCGGGCGTCATATCGGCCAGACCGGGGATTGCATCAATCATTGAAAATGCTCTTCAGACCCAGCGGTTCATAAGCGCCAAGAATCAACTGTTCCAGAATGCCTATACCTGTCTGGCTTTCACTGCCCAGCGTCATGGTAACGCGAGAGACGGCCTGTATGTGGAGATGATCAGCGCGGCCTGCTTCAACGGTCGTCAGGTCAATATCTTCGCGCTCTACCGTTAATACACCCTTCCAACCACCATGTGGCCATTGCGGGTGGCCGTAGCCGATGCCGCGCATGAGAAAAGCTGTTCCCGGTTCAAAGACGGCCGTGACATTTCGCCCATCTGCGAATTCTGCTTTCAGGACGGCCTGTTCCGCGTGACGCCAGCCGGGCTTTAGCGTGACCGCCATTTCGCACGCGTCGCTTTCCAACATTTCATGCGCAGCTGCGCCGTCCGGGCACCATACCGCCCGGATATTCCAGTGTCGGCCCTGCGCATCATCATTCACATGAAAATAGAGTGCACCATCGTGAAAATTCACGGGGCTCCACAGCCAGTAGAATTGGGGGATAGTTTGCGGGACGGTGGGCTGCGGGTCGCTGGCGCCAATGGGGCGGATACCCCAACTGCGATCACGCGTACCAACAGCGCCGTCAATATCCCGCCGAACGCCATCTACTTCAATCCAGCCCTGCCAATGCCCGTTTTGCGTCATGCGGGTATAATCCATAAAGGTCCGCGGCCCGATCCTTCGGGTGAAGCGCGGCTCTTCAACGGGGAATGCGCGGCCAACAAAGGTCAGATTAGCGGATATCCCTTCATGGTTGTCGACGACAACGCGCAGCGATTTAAGTGGTTCGAGTATCTCAATGGTGATGGGCCCGACGGTGAGATCCATCCGTTCCATATCCAATAAGCGGGAGGCATGAACACAATATTGGACGTCGCCTCTGATGCAGGAAAAATGCGCATCGGCAACGTTCAGGTGCGGATAAATTCCAAAGGCGATCGCGAAAAAATCGCTGCCATCTGCCTGATAGCCGTTAAAGAAATACCGGTCGTAAAAGTTCCGATCTGTCCCGGAATATGCGATGGGCTCAGCTGTCTGGTGGATTGGATATTCGTCGCCTTTAGTTAGCATCAGCCTGCATCCTCCCTATACTCTTGTGGCGTTTCTGGGCCGGACGTCGTTTTCCAGACTGCTGCGATTCAGATGTGCACCGCTCTCAGGCTGGAATTGTGCGTTCAAGTACAACCTGATTCCCGTTCACGACACCATAGCCAAGATCGCCTTTTTGCATTTCCCGTACCCCGATCGGGGTCGTGACGCCCCTCCTTTTTGATTTTCTATCATGGGCCCTATGACTAGGCAAACCATTGGAGTTATCTGCCCCGTCAAATGCATTGTTATGCTATCAGTTTTATGAAGGGGGCTGCGGACGCTCTCGACGGATAGTGGTTCATGTGAACCACCGGAGCCCGTCATAATTTTTTAGAGAATGTCCGAAATTCTGGTGCTGCTGGGGAGGATTGAACTCCCGACCTCGTCATTACCAATGACGCGCTCTACCACTGAGCTACAGCAGCATACACCGAAGGTGCGGCCCTATGCGAAGGGACGGGGCTGTTGTCAAGCGGCTTGCGCCTTTGTGGGCGATTTGGCATCGGGTGCGCGAGCAGGCAGAATGGATCGGAGAAGGCACTTGGCAAAAGACGCGCAAGACAAAGAGCGGATTAAGGCCGAACGGTTGCGCGAAGCCCTGCGTGCCAATCTCCGCCGCCGCAAAGCGAAACCGCAAAGTCCAGAACCGGATGCACCGAAGGATTAGCAGCCGAACGGCCCGTCAGGGACGATGACTGCCGTGAAACGGGTCCAAAATGGAAAGAACGCCCGTTTTTCATCGGCGGAGCCCTCGGGTCGCACCACGGCTATGAAAAATTTTGGTAAAATCGGTTTGGATGGAATCGTCACCACCCCATAACATTCGGGCATTTGTGGCCAAAATCATCTTGGTACGCTTCATGAACGTCATCCCGCCGTTGCACCTTGCACGCGACTCGTGAATAGCACCGCAATGTTTTACCGACTTGCACGCCCGTTTTTGTTTCAGGCAGATACCGAAACCGCCCACAATATGTCCCTTACGGCGCTGAAAATGTTGCCGATCCCGTCTATGGGAACGCAGGACGCTGCTTTACAGCAAAGTTTTGCCGGGCTGCACTTTGCAAATCCCGTTGGGTTGGCGCCGGGCTATGACAAAAACGCCGAAGTACCCGTTGAGATCATGCGCCTTGGCTTTGGATTTACCGAGGTCGGCACGTTAACGCCTTTGCCGCAGGCGGGTAACCCAAAACCGCGCTTGTTCCGGTTGGTCGAGGATGCGGCGGTCATCAACCGCATGGGCTTCAACAACGAAGGACAGGCGGCGGCCATCGCGCGGCTGCAGAATATTCCGGACACGGCATTGGCCGGACCGCTGGGCATCAATATCGGCGCCAATAAGGACAGCGCGGACCGCATTGCTGATTATGTCATCGGCGTGCGTAATATGGAGCCTTTGGCCGATTATCTGACGGTCAACATCAGCTCACCCAATACGCCCGGTCTTCGCGCGCTGCAGGACAAAGCTGCGCTGGATGATCTGTTGGCGCAGGTTATGGCGGCGCGGTCGCGGGCAACGCCGGTCTTCCTGAAAGTCGCGCCTGATTTGCAACCCGCCGACATTGACGATATTGTCAGCGTGGCGATGGCACGCGGCGTTGCGGCTTTGATCGTATCGAACACAACCATTTCGCGGCCCGACCTGCAATCGAAACATGCCGGCGAAACCGGCGGCCTGTCGGGTGCGCCCTTGCGTGACCTTGCGCAGCAACGCCTCATCGATTTTCGCAAGGCGAGTGGGGGCAAGCTGGGCTTGATTGGCGTTGGCGGGATTGCATCTGCCGAAGATGCGTATGCGCGCATCCGTGCGGGCGCATCGCTGGTGCAGATTTACAGTGCGCTTGTGTATCATGGTCCCGGACTGGCGCTTAAAATCAACCGGCAACTGCTGAAACTTTTGCAGCGCGACGGGTTTGCCAATATCTCGGACGCCATCGGGGCTGACGCGTAAATCCGGACTTGGCATTGCCGTGTAAACGGGGCTAGGTATCGGGTATGAAAAAATTGTCCTTCGCGATCAGCGCACTCGTCCTTGCCGCTCAACCGGTTGTTGCCGAAAATGTCGGTGTCACATCATCTGCCGACCCCCGCGTTACCGAAGCGGGGATGGAAATGTTACGTCAGGGTGGTTCCGCTGCCGATGCGGCGATGGCCATGATGTTGGCGCTGACCGTCGTTGAACCGCAATCCAGCGGCATTGGTGGCGGCGGCTTCCTTTTGTATCAAGACAGCGCAAAGGGCGTGCTTTCAACCATCAACGGGCGCGAGACGGCGCCAGCCGCCGCGACACCCGATCGTTTTGTTGGACCCGACGGCAAAGCGCTCGGTTTCTTGGAGGCCTTTCAGGGCGGGCGTTCCGTGGGCGTCCCCGGCAATATCCAGCTTATGGCGGAAACCCACCGCAAATGGGGCAAGCTGTCTTGGGCGACGATTTTCAAGCCCGCCATCCGCCTTGCCGACAAAGGGTTCATCGTCAACAAGACGCTTGAATCACGGCTGAAGGGCATTCAGCCACTGTGGTCCAACTTTGATGCTGCGCGTGCGATTTATTGGCGCAACGGCGCACCTGTTACCGCAGGTATGAAGCTTAATAATCCGCAACTTGCCGCGACGTTAAAGTTGCTCGCGAAAAAGGGACCCGATGCATTTTACACCGGCCCCATCGCCAACCAGATTGTGGGTGCGGTCACGACGAGCAAGCTTAGCCCCGGCGACATGACTATGACGGACCTTGTGCAATATCGCGCAAAGGAACAGCAGGCTGTTTGCGCGCCGTACCGCGTCTATGTGGTGTGCGGTATGGCCCCCCCTTCATCAGGCGCGACAACGGTCTTGCAAATATTGGGCACATTGCAACGGTTTGACTTGGCGGCGTCGGGCAAAAACAGCCCCCAAAGCTGGCACCTAATTGGTCAGGCGATGCAGCTGGCCTATGCCGACCGTGAAAAATATTTGGCGGATGATGCGTTTGTAAATGTGCCCGTCGCTGGCCTTTTGAACCCCGAATATATCAAAGAGCGTTCCGCGCTTATTGACCCAGAAAAGGCGCGCACGGACTATCCGGCAGGGAACCCGCCCGGCGCGATGCCGCGCACGGCAGCCATTTCCAGTGAAGTTGCCGGCACAACGCATTTCACCGCAGTCGACCGCAACGGCAATATCGCCAATATGACATCGACGATTGAGGGGCCATTTGGCAGCCAGCTGGTCGCGGGCGGCTTTTTCTTGAACAACGAATTGACCGACTTCACCTTTTCACCCGAAAAAAATGGCGCGCCAGTTGCCAACCGCGTGATGGGCGGAAAGCGGCCATTGTCTTCCATGTCCCCTACGATTGTGTTTGATCGCGATGGCCGCGCGATTCTCGCGCTTGGTTCAGCCGGCGGAAAACGCATCATCATGCATGTGACCAAGACGCTGATTGGCGTCATCGACTTTGGCCTTCCGCTCGATCAAGCGATTGCGCTGCCGAATATCTATTTTGGCGGTGGCGGTCTTGAGGTTGAACAAAATACCATGCTTTCGGCGATGTCTGATGGCCTCAGCAAATTTGGACAGACGGTTCGCCCTGTCGATTTGGGTTCAAAAGTTAACGGCGCGCAATTTATCGGGAATAGCTGGACCGGGGCCTCCGATCCGCGCAGCGAGGGGACATCGTCCACCATCGACGCCAAGGGCAAAGTGAAAGTAACCGTGCCGCGATTGGTTGATGAGGCACCGACCGAGGATGTCGGTTAACGCTAACGGCACGTTGCGCCTAACGCATCGGCGCGCTAGCGTAATTTTTCAGAGTCCCATAATGGACCGCAAAATGTTGTTTAGGAGAGAATAGTGGCTGCCGAGCAATTCGACGATTTTGACAGCTTCCCCAACCTCGTCACCATGTTTTTTGCGCGCGCGCGGTTTCGCGGTGATGCGCCATTTTTATGGGCAAAACATGATGGAACGTGGCAATCTTTAAGCTGGGCTGAGGTCGCGCGCCAGGTTGCGGGCTTTGCCAAATCGCTGCGCCAGCTTGGGCTGGAAAAGGGCGACCGGGTCATGCTCGTTTCGGAAAATCGTCCCGAATGGTGTATCGCCGATCTGGGCATCATGGCCGCTGGATGCGTGACCGTGCCGACCTACGTCACCAATACCGAACGCGACCATCAACATATTCTTGACGACAGCGCCGCCCGCGCGGTGATTGTTTCGACGGCAAAGTTGGCAAAGACATTGATGCCGGCGGCATTGCGGTCGTCGCAAGCGGAATTCATCATCGCTATGGAGCCGCAGCCAGCGGTGCAGCATGGCCAGTTGTCGATGCACCAATGGTCCGACATGGTTCAGGGCAATGATGCCGATGTACGGGCTGCTGAGGCGGCCATGGCGACCGTGACGCGCGACGATTTGGCGTGCATCATCTACACCAGCGGCACCGGTGGTGCGCCGCGCGGTGTGATGCAGCATCATGGCGCGATATTGCACAATGTCGATGGCGCCGCTGAGGTGCTGCGCGAGGATTTTGGGCTGGATGAAGAAGAAGTCTTCCTGTCATTTTTGCCGCTCTCGCACGCCTACGAACATAGCGGTGGGCAATTCCTTCCCATCAGTGTCGGCGCGCAAATCTATTATGCGGAGGGGCTGGAAAAGCTCGCCTCCAATATTGAGGAAACACGGCCAACCGTCATGGTGGTCGTTCCCCGATTGTTTGAAGTCCTGCGCCAAAGAATGATCAAGGCCGTCGAGAAGCAGGGTAAGTTTCCAAATTACTTGCTCAATAAAGCCCTGACGATTGGCGAGCGCGATTATTCGGGGCGCAAGCGCCTTTCTGATGCGCCGATGCGGCTCATTTTGTCACGGACGATTAAACCCAAAATCCAGGGACGTTTTGGCGGCCGGATGAAGGCGATGGTATCGGGCGGTGCGCCGCTCAATCCCGACATTGGGGTGTTTTTCCAATCCCTGGGCATCACCTTGCTGCAAGGGTACGGGCAGACCGAGTCTGGCCCCGTTATCAGCTGCAACCGGCCGCAAGCGGGTATCAAGATGGATACCGTTGGCCCGCCGCTGAAGAATACTGAGGTCAAGATTGCCGAAGATGGCGAGATACTTGTCCGTGGTCCCTTGGTGATGAAGGGCTATTGGCGGAACAAGGCGGAGACCGACCGGGTCATCAAGGATGGTTGGCTGCACACCGGCGACATCGGCCACATCGATGATCGCGGACGTATCGCCATCACCGACCGCAAAAAGGACCTGATCGTCAACGATAAAGGCGACAACATCGCCCCGCAAAAGATTGAGGGCATGCTCACGCTGCAGCCCGAAATTTTGCAGGCGATGGTTTCAGGGGACAAGCGGCCGTACATCGTTGGCCTTATCGTTCCAGATCCTGAATGGGCGCTGGAATGGGCGCGTGCGCAAGACATGAAATATGATTTCAATGCCTTGCAGGGCAATCCGCAGTTTCGTGCTGCGGTTCGTGCTGCCGTCGACCGGGTCAACGCGGATGTGTCGGTAACCGAAAAGGTCCGCCAGTTCGAATTTGCCGATGAGCCTTTCACAATCGAAAATGGCGAAATGACGCCGAGCATGAAAATTCGGCGCCATGTCATCCGCGAACGTTACGCCGCGCGCGTTAATGGCCTTTACAAGGACTGACGCGTCGCGACGTTGTGTCGGTTTGCCTATTTCGCGTCCAGCCATGCACTCACCTCGGAACGGACCCGGGGTTGGGTTTTGATGCGCGTTTCGATGGATACAATTGCCTGATCGACCGGCTTGCGGGACTCCGGTGTCAGATAGGCTTTGGCATAGGCATTGAGCTTATCGATCATCGCTGGATCATTTGAACCATTGCCCAGACTTGGAATAAATTCCGATCTGGACGACACATCGACCAATGCTTCGACAGCTTCGCGGTTCGCGAGGGCAAAATCAACCGCAAGGTCGGGAAATTCACCCGCAACGCCGCCTATCATACCCGCGCTTAAGGTCTGGCCTGGCTCCTTGGTAAGCGCCAGCGCCAACGCTTGCTTGGCCAAGGCTTCATCGCGCGTGGAACCCAGCAAACGGTACATGCTTGATTTCACCAGATAGCTTTCGGCGGACTGCCCAAGCTTGCGCATTTTATCCCACGAAGCCTGATCCGCATTTTGCGCAACGACGCCAAGCCATGTGGTACGCAGTGGCCCGTCTAGTGCCGCTGGATTGGTGTCGAGTGCATCAAACAAGCGGCGTGCTTCGGCCACAACCTTTGCATCGCCCATATAGCCAAGCGTGCCGATAAGGGCGCTGCGCAAATTGGCGTCGAGCGTGCTGTCGGCAACATCCTGCTTCATACCAAGTCTGTCGAGCACAGGACCAAAGCGTGCACTCGCGCGTTTCGCCAGTGCCGCCTGCCGCGCGGGTTCCTTGTCATACAGTCCATATAAATAGCCAAAGGTCGAAACATTATCTTCGATCACCCGCTGACTGGCATTGGCCGGAACAGCATCGACGAGATCAAGCGCAGTTCGCACCGGTTGATATGCGCCATAAGCGAGGCTTTGGCTGTCGTTGAGCAAGCCAAGTTGGTCAATGGGTGCCAATTTGGGGAAGGCCTCTTTAAGACCCGCCATCATGTCCGGCGTGTAAAGAACGCGGTAATATCCGCTCTGCCCTGCGTTGACCAAAACGGGACCACAGCCCGGCAGGGTCATGGTGCCGGCACCGCCCGAAATGATGCCCGTTCCGGTTGCATTGCCGACAACTTGCGCGATGACAGGGACGTTCCAGCGCTGCGGCTTGGCGGTGGTTTCTGCCTTGCGGTCACGTGAAAACTCACCTTGGCTGAGCGATAAGATAGTGGACCCGTTCACACATTTGGCGGCATTCACTGAAATCAACGGAACGCCGGGTTGGCGCGTGAAATCATGCGCGATGCGGACAAGGCCTTTCGCGCCCGCAGCCTCAACCGCGTTCCACAAATCATCGGTGCGCGTGTTCGCATAGGCATGTTTTTTCATGTACGCGCGCAGGCCATCGCGCCACACGGTCTCACCGGCAAATGCCTCAAGCATAGTGATGACAGCTTCGCCTTTTGAATACGTGATGGTGTCAAATGCCTGACTGGTTTGTTCAACAGTGCTGATTTTTTGAATGACCGGATGCGTTGTCACATAGGCATCAAGCCCCATCGCGCCTTCGCGGCCGTTGACGCGGTCCAAAGCGCTTTGCCATTCGGGGTTGAAATGCGCGGTCGCCTTGCTTTCCATCCAGCTGGCGAAGCCTTCATTGAGCCACAGGTCATCCCACCACGCCATCGTGACGAGATTGCCGAACCATTGGTGGGCGATTTCATGGGCGTCCGTCGCAAAGATGCCTTGGCGTGTGCGCGCGCTGGTGATCTTCGGGTCGTTCAAAAGAACCCGCTCAAACGTGAAAATCGCGCCCCAATTTTCCATCGCGCTGAAAAACTGGCTCTGTCCGGGGCCGGCAACATTGTCGAGTTTCGGCAATGGATAGGGCGTATCAAAATAATCATTATAATATCCAACCAGCTTTGCCGATGCATCGAGCGCATATTGGCCCTTTGGACCATTGCCCTTGCCAACGACGACACCCACTTCAGTCGGACCAACCTGCTTCGTTATACGGTCAAATTCACCGAGCCCGAAAAACAACAAATAGGTCGACATTTTGGGCGTCGTGCCAAAGCGGACTTCGGACTTGCCACCCCCCATTTCCTTGCGCGCGGCAACGGGCATATTGCTGACCGCCATTTGTTCGGACGGAACATGCGCCGTTAGATCAAATGTCGCCTTGTAAATGGGTTCATCCCAGCTGGGCACAAACCGCCGCGCGTCGGGCGCTTCAAATTGCGTGAACAGCGCGCGCTTTTCGGCGCTCTCGGGATTTTTATAGTCCAACGCGAACAAGCCATTGGCTTGCTGCAAGATCTTCCCAGCATAGTCGATATTTAACGTGTATCGTCCGGCGGGCAGCGTCTGGCCAAAGGATAGCGTGGCCGTTTGCGCTGCGGCATTTACCTGCGTCGTGACCGGAATGGCAGCGGCGCGGCCTTTTGCGATGGTGACTGCCCGAAAGTCGATATCTGCCGCGTTCAACGTCACGGAATCGCTTGGTGTTTTGAGCATGAATTCGATGCGGACATTTCCGTCGAACGTCAATTTTTCAGCATCAGGCGTGACGGTGATGGCATAATGCAATGGCGCCGCGTTACGCGGCAATTGTGATGGCAAATTGTCAACAGCTGCATTAGCCATTTTTGTCGCAGGGGCGGCAACTGCGTGGCCCAATGGCGCCAGCGCGAACAACGCTGCTGATGCGGTTAATATGGAACGGATTTTCATATGACTGCTCCCCGATGGGGCGCTATGCATTTAGCGCCCAGATTAGAAATTCGACATTGCCTTGCGGCCCTGTAATCGGGCTGGTGGTCAAACCGCGTATCGTCCAGTTTTTTTCGACCAACCACTGCTGTACCTCGTTGCAAACGCGTTCATGGACTACGGGGTCCCGCACGACGCCGCCTTTGCCAACTTCTTCGCGGCCCGCCTCAAATTGTGGTTTGATAAGTGCGATCAATTGCGCGCCGCTTTTGGCAAAGGTCAAAGGCCGATCTAGCACTTTGGCGAGGCCTATGAAGCTTGCGTCACAAACGATAAGATCAACGGGCTCGGTAATATGCACGTCGGTCAATATGCGCGCGCTTGTCTGTTCATGAACCACAACGCGGGGGTGTTGCCGCAGTTTCCACGCAAGCTGGTTCGTGCCGCTATCGACGGCGAAAACGCGCGTTGCCCCTTGCGTCAGCATAACGTCGGTAAAGCCGCCGGTTGAGGAACCCACATCAATGGCCACCATGCCGGTTACATCGATGGCAAATTCATTAAGGGCATGGGCAAGTTTAATGCCCCCGCGCGACACCCACGGATGATCGCTGCCCTTCACACTGATTTCGGTATCTTCGGCGATTTGCTGCCCTGGCTTTAGTGCCTTGGTATCACCGATATAGACATGGCCCGCCATGATCAATGCCTGCGCGCGCGTCTTGCTTTCGGCAAGGCCGCGATCAACGATCAATTGGTCTAGTCGTGTTTTTTTGGTCGCCATGTCGCAACGCGCTAGCGGAGCAGATGCGATTTGGCCATAAGACAAAGTCATGCAAACCCGTAACCTGACCCTCATCGCAATGTTGCTGCTCGCATCCTGCGTTGCGCCGCCGCCTCCGCCTGCACAAAGGGCAGCGCCCGTGCCGCCTCCGGTGGCCGCCACACCTGCGCCAACGCCCCGTCTGTCGGCGGATTGGAATGACTGGCCGTTCTCTGCAGGCGATTGGGTATATCGGCGTGATGATCGCGGATCGGCTGCGCTGTTTGGACCGACTGGCCAAAATGCAGTCGTCAGCCTGCGCTGCGACCTACAAAATCGGCGCATATATGTGTCGCGTGAAGCGACTGCACCGGGGCAACGCATTGTCATACGGACATCTTCGTCCATGAAGGAATTTGTCGCAAAGCCGACCGGCGGAACGCCCGGCTATCTGGCAAGTGAAATCATGCCGATGGATGCTATATTGGACGCGATGGCGTTTAGCCGCGGGCGGATATTATTGGAAACGGACGGGCATCCGCCCATCATTTTGCCCGCATGGGCAGAGATAGCACGCATTGTCGAAGATTGCCGGAACTAGCCTTTTGACGATGGCAAATATCGCAGCGCGGAACCCCAATATTTGCCCGAAAAATAATTTAATACAAGACTTGTTTACGCCACCCGTTTGATTCAACTTCGAACCTGCGGAGGGCAGATATATGTTTGAAGCAAGCAAATTCTATTCAACGAAAGGAGGTGATCCGATGTCTCATGGTTCAGTTAAGAGGTCGGGGAATTCCGTTCGGGAGATCGGCCGCCGATGATATCGGCGATGCCGGTCACGGCATGAAAGCAACTTCCGGCAGCGGCACATCCGACCGCTGACCCATGTTTAAGGGCCGTTGGATCATTCCAGCGGCCCTTTTCTGTTTCGCTGGTCTTATCAGCGCGCAACATCTTTTTGTCGAACAATAGTGGAAAATGACGTTCGAATGCTTACATCAAAACAAAGATCAAAAGGGGCATCACATTATGCAGTTTCTGCGCGTCAGCTGGAAAATATTGGTCGGGTTTAAGGACCTGCTGGTGCTCTTTTTCCTGTTATTGTTCTTCCTCGCGATATTCGCGCTTCTGAACGCCAGCCCCAATCCGGCGGTCGTGCGCGATGGTGCATTGTTGCTGAAACTTGACGGCGTTATTTCCGAACAGCCTGCAGAAGTTGACCCGCTGACAGCGCTCACATCCTCAGCCATGCCAACCGGTGAAATCCGGCAACGCGATGTCGTTCGCGCGCTCAAGCTCGCGGAAAAAGATACGCGGGTGAAACTGGTCGTGGTCGACATGGAACGGTTCATGGGCGGCGGACAGGCGAGCCTTGCAGCAATCGGCAACAGCCTTGAGGCGGTGAAAAAGGCGGGCAAGCCAGTCTATGCCTTCGCCACGGCCTATTCGGACGACAGCTATCAACTGGCGGCCCATGCCACGCAAATCTGGATGGACCCGTTGGGCGGCGCAATGATTACGGGACCCGGCGGATCACAGCCCTATTATAAAGGCTTGCTCGACCAGCTTGGCGTGAAGGCCAACATCTACCGTGTCGGCACGTTCAAGAGCGCCGTTGAACCCTATATGCGCACCGAGCAGTCCCCTGAATCCAAAATGGCCATCAAGGGCGTGTATGATGAGGTTTGGGGACAGTGGAAAGCGGGCGTAGCAAAGGCGCGTCCTCAGGCGCAGCTGGACCGCATGTTGACCGACCCGGCCGGTGCGGTGGAGTCTGTTAAAGGTGATCTGGCGCAATTGGCGCTGTCGTCGCGTCTGGTCGATAAGCTGGGTGACCGTATCGCATTCGGGAAATTCATCGCTGGCAAGGTTGGCTCGGACGATAAGAAAACGACTGGCGGTTTTGCCCACACACCGATGGACGCGTTACTTGCCAGCTACGGTCCAGCAACCGCGGGTGCACAGATTGGCGTTGTGACCATTGCTGGTACGATCGTCGATGGCGAGGGCGGCCCTGGAACCGCAGCGGGCGACACCGTCAGCGGCCTGATTTATGATGCGCTCGACAATAAGGATTTGAAAGCGTTGGTGGTCCGTGTGGATTCGCCGGGCGGTTCGGTCACAGCGTCTGAAAAAATCCGTCTGGCGATTGAAGCGGCGAAGGCGAAAAAGATTCCGGTCATCGTTTCAATGGCGAATTTGGCCGCAAGCGGCGGTTATTGGATATCGCTTCCTGCGGATGTTATTTTTGCCGATCCTGCCACGATTACCGGATCCATTGGTATCTTCGGTGTCATTCCAAGTGCGGAGGCTGGCCTTGCGAAAATCGGCGTGAATGCAGACGGCGTGAAGACGACGCCATTGTCCGGCGAACCGGATATCTTGAACGGCTTCAGCCCCGAATTTGACCGCGTGGCCCAAAGCGCCATTGAGAATGGATATCGCCAGTTCCTGACGCGCGTCGCAACGGCGCGCAAGAAAACGCCCGAACAAGTCGACGCTGTCGCACAGGGGCGTGTATGGGCAGGCGGCACGGCCCGTCGGCTCGGCCTTGTCGACAGGACCGGTGGTATGAATGATGCGTTTGCGGAAGCGGCAAAGCGTGCCGGATTGAAACCCGATGGATGGCATGCCGAATATATTGAACCACCAACGAGCTTCGCAGGCACGCTCATCAGTGGCCTGATGCCAAAGCGGGCGCAGGCTGCAGCGCCGATGGATATTTTTGCGCAAGCATCGTGGCAGCAGCAGTTGCTGTTCCAGCGGATTTCAGCAGATTTGAATATGCTCACCGGCGTGCGTGGCGCACAGGCCAAATGTCTTGAATGTGTGGATTTTGGTGCACCCGCGACGGCAAAGGCCGATACCAGTTGGTTCGCGATGTTGATGAAGGCTTTAAGCTAAATAATTGTCATCCCGAACTGATGGCCGGGATGACAAATATCACTTGGCCTGTTTACGCCTTAACCGCGCAAATAAGGCCGGACGAGCTTGCGACGCCGAGTATTTCGGGGTCTTGCAGCGAACGTGTGCGCTTCAGAAAGTCCTCGACGGTAATCTTGCGCATGTCCTGACCGCGCAGCTTTTTAAGGCCGCTCAGCTTATTCAATTGCACCAGTGAAAGCCGGTCTACCATCCGGTCAGCCATGCAGGCTGCAATCGGTTTGGACAGACCGGCATCCATCAGCGCGGTTTTTACGCGTGCTTCAGGGGTGGCACATGCCGAGAGCGCTAGTGCAACAAATGTGACCAGCGCTGCCCGATTCATATACCATGTTCCTTCGCACGTTCGACGCATTCCATAATGATACGCTTGGCGTCGTTTTCATCACCCCAGCCATTCAACTTGGCCCATTTGCCGGGCTCCAGGTCTTTATAATGGGTGAAGAAATGCTCGATCTGTTGCAGGACGATCGGCGGCATATCCTTGTAGGTCACAACGTCCGAATAATAAGGGAAGGTCTTGTTGACCGGCACGCAGAGCAATTTTTCATCACCGCCAGCATCGTCTTCCATCATCAAAACGCCAATCGGGCGGCACTTGACCACCGCACCGGCGACGATAGGCGAACGCGCGACGACAAGTGCGTCCAACGGGTCGCCATCTTCACCCAGCGTATGCGGAACAAAGCCATAATTGGCGGGGTAACGCATGGGCGTGTGCAGGAAACGGTCTACGAAAAGAGCGCCAGAAGCCTTGTCAAATTCATACTTTACAGGTTCGCCGCCAATGGGAACCTCGATCAGCACGTTCAGGCTTTCAGGCACATTGTCGCCTGCTGGAATCAAATCAATACGCATGGGAGAATGCTTTCAAATTGTTATTAGTTGGTCCGCCGCGGACTCAGCAAACGATCGATCGCCGTTTCGCCCTTGCCCGTGGCTTCGAGGTGCGGATAGCGCAAGCCGCCCGAATAGGCGATGTCTATTTGCTCAAAACGTTTGTTGCGTTCCAATATAAGGCGCACGGGCTTTTCCCCACCCTTTGCGGCCTTGATTGCGGCACTCAGGCCGTCTTTGGAGTAAGCATAGCCGTTGACGGCAATGATTTTGGTGCCATTAACAATATTGGCCTTAAAAGCAGGACCGTTCCATAATACCGATGTGACGCGGCCTTCTTTATCCAACGTCAGCCCCAGCGAGTGGGTGAGGTTGAAGTTGTTGCCTTCCTTCATCAGTTCTTTGTCAAAGATGTTTGGCTCTTCTTTCCAGACAAGTTTGTACCCGCCCAATTCAAAACCGTTCAACGGTGCGGGCTGACCCGGTTGGCGCAGTTTGGTATCCAGAAACATCGCCCAATCATAAGGCTGCACAGCATTCAGCGTGCGGACAATCTCATCAAAATTATACGTGAGCACGCCCCAGTCGGCGTTGCGCACGCCAAAAAAGGCTTTGGCGAAATCATCGAGCGATTTTTTGCCCTTTGACAGCGTGCGGATGGTCATGTCCGCGTCGAGCCAGATGAGCGAGCCTTCATTATAATAATCTTCGCCGCGTGCGTGGCTTGCGAATGGCTTGGCTTTGCGGGCGCCAAAAATGGGATCATGCGTGGTATCTTCTACCGAACGCCATGTGCGGCCGGGCTGTTCTGCGTAAAATCCCGCATATTTGGCCCATTCGCCCATCACCATTTCTTTGGATTGTAGGCCCGAGCGCGCACCAAGGACGAGATCCCAAAAGCTGGTCTGCCCTTCATAGACCCACAATAAATTGTCGCGCATTGGGGTGGAATAATCGGGCGTCCACATCGTATCGGGACGGCGGAACTTGCCGTTCCAGCTGTGCGTGAATTCGTGCGGCAACAGGCCGCGTTCGGACATATTGTCATCCCATTCGATGAAATAGTCGGTCTCGCGCGTATTTTCAGAGCTGCGATGATGTTCAAGCCCAATGCCGCCAAGCTCTTCGGTCAGACCGAGCAGAAATTCGTAGCGATCAAAATGCTTTGATCCAAAAAGCAGGAGCGATTCATCCACCAATGCGCGATGTGCAGCGATGTGCTCTGGCTTCGCGGCAAGATATTTGGCGTCGTCCGCCCATACATTTAGCGTGACATTGTTGCCCAGATCCCATTTCTTATAATGTGGTCCCGCAAACATCGGGCTGTCGACCAAGGTTTCAAAGTTGGTCACGCCGTAATCGATGCGGTTGCCGGTAATCTTTGCGCCATCAAGCGCGGCCACGCCTGTCCAGCCTTCAGGCAGTGTAATCGATGGCTTTACCTGAATAGCGCGGGTGAAATGTCCCGCGGGGTACAGGGCCACCTGTTCCCATTGTACGTTCATCATATTGGGCGTGACGTTGATGCGGCCTTCGCTTTCGCGGATAGGCGCTGTGAATTGGAATTCTACATCGACCGACGATGTTTCGGCAGGCACATCGACATGAAAGGCGTACACCTGAACCGGGTCGCGGGTCCAACGCAGCGTCTTCCCGCCCGCGCGGATCGTAAGCCCCGTCATTTCGGCCAGTGCACCGCGTGGACCATGCTTGCCCGGCAACCACTGCGGGTACAGCAGGATGAGCGGCTTGCCTTTTTCTACAGGAATGACCTGACGAACTTGGAAAATAGCGCGATCAACATCGGTTGCGTCTACCGACAAGATCATCGGTTCCGACAAGGGGCGATCTTGCGGCTCAGGGATATTCGAGACGATAGGCACAGGCTGCGGCGCACTGTTTTGCGCAGATGCTGCAGAAATGAGGCTGGCAGAAAGGGCGAGTGCGGCGATAGCGCGCGACAATGTGCGTGGATTCATGGGCCAGACTTTTGGCGAAAGCCGATTGGCGCGTCCAGCCCTATTCCACTAACAACAATTAGCCGCTAGGGCGCTTTAATATGGCAAAGATACAGACACCCCAAGCCGTTCGCGGTACTCAGGACATGTTCGGCGAGACAGAAGAACGTTTTGCGCATGTCGTCGCAACATTTGAGCGCGTGCGCAGGCTTTATGGATTTAAGGGACTTCAGTTGCCCGTCATTGAGCCAACGGCGGTATTTTCGCGCAGCCTGGGTGAGGCGACCGATGTTGTCTCAAAGGAAATGTACAGCTTCGAAGATCGCGGCGGAGATTCGATTACGCTGCGCCCCGAATTTACGGCGGGCATTGCGCGCGCGTACCTTACCAATGGCTGGCAGCAATTTGCGCCGATGAAGCTGTCGGTGCACGGCCCATTGTTCCGTTACGAACGCCCGCAAAAGGGCCGCTATCGTCAATTTCACCAGATTGATGCCGAGATTATCGGCGCAGCAGAGCCTGCCGCCGATGTCGAACTGCTGGTGATGGCGGACCAATTGCTGAAGGAATTGGGCATAAATGACGGCGTGACGTTGCAGCTCAACACATTGGGCGACACGCCAAGCCGCGACGCGTGGCGGGCGGCATTGGTCGGCTATTTCAACGACCACAAGGGTGAGCTGTCCGAAGACAGCCTATCGCGGCTGGAAAAAAATCCGCTGCGTATTCTGGATAGCAAAGACCCCAAAGATCGCCCGATTGCCGACGCGGCGCCGGTGATCGACGATTATCTGTCTGGCGAAGCGCAGGATTTCTTCGGCGCGGTCACAGCAGGCCTTGATGCCGCTGGTGTGGCTTGGACACGCAATGCCGCGCTGGTGCGCGGCCTCGATTATTATCGCCACACCGCGTTTGAATTTGTGACCGACCGGCTGGGTGCGCAGGGCACCGTGCTGGGTGGTGGACGCTATGATGGCTTGATTGAGAATTTGGGCGGACCAGCAACGCCAGCGGTCGGCTGGGCGGCTGGCATTGAGCGGTTGGGCATGTTGATTGATGCCGTACCAGCACAGCAGATCGAAGCCATGATTATTTTGGAGAATGACGCGGGTCTTGGACATGCCTTCGCACTTTTGCGTCAGCTGCGCCAAGCCGGAATTTCGGCCGACATGATTGCAACTGGCTCTCCGAAAAAGCGGTACGACAAGGCCGTCAAGCAAAGCCCGGCGGCTATCCTGCGCGTCAATGAGGATGGCTATTACGGGATGTCCGGTGAAGATAACAATGACCGGCTTAAGAGCGTTCTTCAGTCGCTCGCATGACCAAAATCTCCCCGCAACGTATCGCGCTTATTGAATCGCGCTTTTCCGAGCTTGAGGCGCGGATGGCGTCTGGGCAGTTGGAGGGCGATGCCTTTGTCACGGCGTCCAAGGAATATTCGGAGCTAGAACCGGTCGCCAAGGCGGCGGCCAATGTCCGGCGACTGCGCAAGGAAATCGAAACCTTGCAACATATGTCGAAGGATTCCTCTGACCCCGACCTGCACGAAATGGCACTCGAGGAACTGGAGGATGTCAGCGATCAGTTGGGCCAAGCCGAAACCGCTTTGGCGATCTCGCTCTTGCCGAAAGATGCCGCCGATGACCGGCCCGCCATGCTTGAAATTCGGGCTGGCACGGGTGGTGACGAAGCGGCGTTGTTTGCCGGTGACCTGTACCGCATGTACGAACGCTATGCCGCGGGGCAGGGGTGGAAGATCGAACCTATTTCCGTCAGCGCGTCCGATGTGGGCGGGTTCAAGGAAGTTGTTGTCGCGATCAAGGGCAATGGCGTTTTCGCCAAGTTGAAATATGAAAGCGGTGTGCACCGTGTGCAGCGCGTGCCTGTGACCGAAAGCGGCGGCCGCATTCACACCAGCGCAGCGACGGTTGCGGTGCTGCCGGAGCCGACCGAAGTCGATATCCAGATCGAGGCGCGCGACCTGAAAATCGACGTGTACCGTGCGTCGGGTGCGGGCGGACAGCACGTCAACACGACGGACTCGGCCGTGCGCATCACCCACTTGCCAACAGGCATTGTGGTCACCTGCCAAGACGGGCGCAGCCAGCACAAGAACAAAGACCAAGCGATGCAAGTTCTGCGCGCGCGCATGTACGAAAAAGAGCGCGAGGAAGCCCAAGGCGCGGAGGCCGAGGCGCGCAAAGCGATGGTTGGCTCAGGCGACCGTTCGGAACGCATCCGCACATATAATTTCCCGCAAGGCCGCGTGACCGACCACCGGATCAACCTGACGCTGCATAAGCTTCCGGAGATATTGGAGGGCGGCGGCCTTGGTGAATTGGTTGCGGCGCTAATTGCCGAAGATCAGGCCGAACGCATGGCGGGTCTGTCGGATTAAGCCTCCTCCGTCATCCTGAACAAGTTCAGGATGACGATGCGGCGCAACGTTGGTTCAGATCACCAGCCGCCCATGGTCCAATTTCGGCAAGACATAACGTGCAAACATGTCGCATTCGTTGATGTGCGGGTACCCCGACAAAATGAAGGCTTCGATGCCGACCGCGCGATAGGCTTCGATTTTGGCGAGCACCTGGTCCGGGTCGCCAACAATCGCAGCGCCACAGCCTGAACGTGCACGGCCAATTCCGGTCCACAGATTGTCTTCCAGATATCCGTCGTTCGCTTCCGATTGCGCGCGCAATTCGGCCTGATGTGCCACACCGAAGGTTTGCGTATCCAAGGATTTGTTGCGGATTGCGTCGCCTTGCTGCGCATCCAGCTTGGACAAGAGACGGTTCGCATAGGCCCGGGCTTCAGCTTCGGTTTCACGCACGATGACATGCGCGCGGAAGCCATATTTCAACGTCCGTCCAAATTTTGCCGCGCGCGCGGTCATGTCTTCGACAAGGTCCTTTGCGCCCTGAACCGTTTCCGGCCACATCAAATACACATCGCAACCTTCGGCAGCAGCGTCCTTCGCCGCGGGCGAGAGGCCGCCGAAATATAACGGCGGGCATTTGCCGCTGACGGTCTTCATGCGTGGCGGGTCGAGATCGATTTTATAATGTTCGCCATCAATCGACAGATGTTCGCCGTTCAACAATGTCTTGAGGATCTGCATCGCCTCAACCGTCCGGCGATAGCGCGGTTCGCTGTCCATCTTGTCGCCCGGCAAGTCAGACGAGATGATGTTGACGTTCAACCGCCCACCCGAAATCTGGTCCAGCGTGGCAATTTGCCGCGCCAATTGTGGTGGCCAGCTTTCGCCAATACGCACCGCCATCAGCAACTTGATACGCGTGGTCAGCGCCGCAATGGCGCTGGCAAACGCTGTGGTATCCAACCCAAGCGTGTAGCCCGAGGGGAGCAATATATTGTCGAACCCGCCCTTTTCCGCGGCGAGCACGATATTGCGGCAATGCTCCCAACTCGACGCGAGCATGGGGTCGGGTTGCCCAAGAAATTCGTAATCATCGTCGCATAATGCGGAGAACCAGCTGACTTCGATTGGGCTTTTCATGGCAGGGGAACTCCTCGCGCGGCGACCAATACGCTGTACCAGTCAGCGCGGGTCCATTTGATTTTGAAGGCATCGGCAGCCTCAATGATGCGTGCCGGGTTTTGCGATCCGACAATAGGGATTGGGCGGGCAGGGTGCGCCATAATCCAGCTATAGGCCGCTGCGGTGCGCGAAACGCCATGCGCTGCCGCAACGCTAGACAAGGCTGCCGCGACATTTTGTTCACGCGTATTGCCGGGGTCGCCGATGCGACCGCCGCCAAGTGGTGACCATGCCAACACCGCCAAATCCATGGCGATGGCTTGATCAAGCTCGCCATTTTCGATGGTATCGATCCGCAATGGGGAGAGCTCCGGCTGCGTCGAGACAATCGGAACGCTGCTGAACTGTGCCAGCGTCGTGATTTGTGCGGTCGTGAAGTTCGACACGCCAAAAGCGCGGATTTTTCCGGCTTTATGCGCGTCTTCGATGGTGCGTGCGATTTCTTGCGGGTGGGTGAGGATATCGGGACGGTGGATTTGCCACAGGTCGACATAGTCAGTGCCCAAACGCGACAGGCTGTCGTCAATCGCCTTGGTCAGATATTCCGCGCGGCTGTCATATGGCGTCGGCGGGGTAATTCCGCCCTTAGTGGCCAGTACCATCCGGTCGCGATACTCCGGCGCCTCTGCAAATACGCGGCCAAGCAGTTCCTCTGCCTTGCCAAAGCCTTGTTCCCCAAAGCCATAAATGTCCGCCGTATCGAAAAGGGTGATGCCGGCTTCGAACGCCGCATCAATGGCCGCGCGGGCTGCGGAGACTTCGAGACCCGCAAAGCGCCACATGCCCCAGGCAATCGATGAAATTTCAATACCGCTCTTGCCCAAAAGGCGCGTGGACTGAGGTGTTGGAAGGGTCATGTGTTTTTGCTCTTTTTTATGGAAGGTGAATAAGGTGGGGCAACCGACTCGCGGCTGATCAGTTCATGTGGAAGGCGGCGATGCTCAATTCCGCCTTCGCCAAATAATAGGTCGGCAGCCGTCGACGCAAGGTCGCGGACAGGCTGGCGCACGGTGGTTAAGGGCGGCCAAACAACGCGGGCAAGCGTGGTGTCGTCAAACCCTGCGACAGACAGTTGTTCAGGCACCTGAATGCCGCGGCGATGGGCGACGGCAAGAACACCCGAGGCCATGTCATCATTTGATGCAAAGACTGCCGTGGGCGGGTATTTAAGCGATAGAAATTGCTCTGTTGCCGCAACGCCGCTTTCAAAATCAAAATGGCCCTCGGCGATTAAGTCGGGATCCACCGATATGCCAACGCGGCCAAGCGCGCGTTCATATCCTGCCTGACGTTCGGCACTGGCCATATGGTTCGCATGGCCCTTGATAAAGGCGATCCGCCGGTGACCAATGTTGATGAGGTGCGTCGTCATGTCGTCCGCGGCCTGCATATCATCCATGAATACCGAGCTGGTAAGCGCATGGTTGGTGCCGGGTGAAATGCGCACGAAGGGAATGTTCATCGCTTCAAGAACGTTCAGCACGGGGCCGCAATCGGTAACAGGCGAAGACAATATCGCGCCATCCACATGCGTCTGCCGGACCATGCCGCGCACCTGCTCGCCCACATCGGGGTCGGACACATCGACGGGCTGCGCAATCAGGCGCATGCCCTCTTCATGGCAACGGTCCCAGCAGCCCTGCATGATCTGGTGCATATAATAAGGGCTGTGATTATCATAAATCAGCGCAATCTGGCCTGACTTCGTCCCCGCCAATATGCGCGCTGCAATGCTGGGCGAAAAGCGCAGCTCTGCCATCGCGGCGTCGACCTTCGCTTTGGTTTCTGCACTGACATAAGGGTGATTGTTGAGGACGCGGCTGACGGTTTTGACGGCCACACCGGCAAGCTTTGCGACATCACGGATATTGGATCGGGTGTTCATGACCTGAATTCTTGTGTGATCGCACTGAACAGCGATGCGTGCGCGCTGCCCTTGCGGGTGAATACGGGGGGCTGCCCATGCGGAGCCGCGATGGCATATGTCCCCTTGGCGTACACATCGCCGGACCAAAGATGGACCCAATCCCCATCTGGCAAAGTCACGTTGCGGCTGCTTGCGCCCTCTTCGACCACAGGTGCGACGATCATGTCCGCGCCATAGAGATATTGGTCCTGAATGTCGTAATAGGCCGCGTCGTCATAGTGCAGGAACAACGGACGCTGAAGCGGTAGGCCGGTCGCCACAGCCTCGTCAGACAAAGCGCGGACATATGGCGCAAGGCGGGCATGCACTTGGCTCATCCGGGCAAAATGGGTGAGTATTTCGGCGCTGCTATCGAGTTGCAGATTGTCTGCTGGACGATTGCCCTCATGACTGCGCATGACGGGTGCAAAGGCCGCCAAGTCAATCCAACGGTGCATCAATTCTGCGGTCCGGACCACGCCATGCAGGCTGGTATACCCGCCGAGGTCGCTGTGGTGGTAGGCGTTGCCCAATAATCCCGACGATAATGCCGCCGTGATGACGGTGTTGATCCCGTCGTGGCGGGTGAAGTCGACGCATTGGTCGCCTGCCCATAATAATGGGCAATGCGCCTGTACGCCCGAATAACCGGCGCGCATGAAAAATGTGGCGTCATGCGTTTTGCCGCGCGATGCGATGGCGTCAGCATTCACCTTTGCCCAAAGCACGGGCCAGCGATTATGCGCTTCCATCGGGTCAGACCCATCGAACAGGCGCACATCGGTCGGCAGATATTCGCCAAAATCTGCCATCCATCCTGAAAGCCCGAAGTCGAGCATTTCCTGACCGATGATGCGTTCGGCAAACCACGCTGCGGCGGCCGGGTTGGTGAAATCCACAACGCCTGCGTCAAATTCGCCGAAATCGACGGCATAAGGTTCGTCGCTGTCCTGCCGCAACGCAAGGAAGTTGGCGGCGCGTGCCTCTTGATATAGCGATCCATCTACGGCCAGATAGGGGTTCACATAGCCAAGGAAGCGAACGCCCCGTTCGGCAAGCGCCGCAATTTGTGCGGGTAAATCAGGATAGCGGGCAGCATTCCATTTCCAGTCCCAGAACAATCGTTTGCCAAAGCTGGTCTGACGAATGCCGATCCAATCTTCGCACCACAGACCGGTAATCGTGGCGCCAGAGGCTGCAATTTTTTCGAACCTGTCAAAGGTGTCGCCACCATCCTTCAGCCCGACGATGGCACCGGAAATGGCCCAATCTGGCAGGGCAGGCTGGCGACCAAAGCGATCAGACATTTTGGTAGCCAGCGCGGGAAGCGAAAGCGCGTCAAAAAGCTCCAGATCGACATTTGCCGACCAGCATTCGACCCCAACCCGGCCCGCGTCCGTAAGATCAAGCACCGAATAGGCCGCTGTTTCGAGGTGCACCGCATAACGCGCACTGCTCAGCCATGTCGGCTGCGGATAGTTGGTGGTCCAATAATCACCGCCGGCCAAGCCATCTGCATCCATCGTCTGCGTAAGCGCGGTCGATTTATCGCGGCCAACGCCGGGTTCCGATGTCCAGAACGGAAAACGCCTGCCGTTGAGGCGCAGATAGGACATCTGTTCGCCGCCACCCCAAAAGGCTTCGGATGTTGCGCACTGCATATCTATCCAAAGCCGGTTAAAGGCCGGATCTGTGCAACGAAATGTGAGGATGGATTGCAGCGCCCGTTCCTCAAGCACCAGCGTTGCGACGACGTCAGGCCGCTTTGCGTTCCAAAGCCGGATATAGCCATCGACTTGGGCGAAGCAATCAAGCGCCAATCGTGTTTCAACGATGTCGTCGATGCGAAAATTGCCACGGACCATTTCCAGATCAGGCGCGCCAATGCCAATGCTGATAACAGGCGCATCCGCGCGATGTGAAAGCAAACAGTTGTCATTGCGCAGCAGGTCGAAGCCTTCAGGATGCATGATGACTGTAAATGGCAACGTCTATCCCTCTCGCGGTTTCGAGCCTGTGACTATGGCAGTATTGCAACAGTCACGGCTTAAATAACGTCACTATATGACACCGCTAGACATATTGAGTCAATCTGGTAACAACCCGCCCATTGATTAGGTATATCGCAGCATAGCTTTTGTTGCTTGAGGAAACTCAAGTGATTTGGTTGAGAAACGGATAGCCATTTTTAGGGAGGTACATGATGTTCAGTTCTGAATTTAAAAAAACGTCGTTCATTCGCGCTTCGTTGTTCGCAAGCGCCGCAATTATGGCGGGGGTCAGCCTGCCCGCGATGGCGCAGACCGCTCCAGCAGAAG
>JBILOZ010000138.1:0-4916 GCA_044374245.1 Sphingorhabdus sp.
AAGCTGTCTTCGCCGAACAGGGCAAGCGCATCGAATATCTGGTCGGCACGATGATCGAACTGCCGCGCGCCGCATTGATGGCCGATGAAATCGCCGAAGTCGGCAGCTTCTTCAGCTTTGGCACCAACGACCTGACGCAGACCACTTTGGGCGTCAGCCGCGATGATGCCGCACGGTTCCTGACGCATTATGTCGACAAGGGCATTTACGCCCGCGACCCGTTTGTCAGCCTGGATGTGGAAGGCGTTGGCCAGCTCATTGAAATTGCGGCGAACAAAGGCCGCGCGACGCGTCCTGAAATCAAGCTTGGGATTTGCGGCGAACATGGCGGCGATCCGGCGTCGATTGCCTTTTGTGAAAAGGTCGGCCTCGATTATGTCAGCGCCTCCCCCTATCGCGTGCCGATCGCGCGATTGGCAGCAGCGCAGGCGGCACTTGCCAAAAACTAATCTTTTGTTCTAACCCTCGATTGAGGGAGAGCATTATGAAAACATGGCACCGATTTGCGGCATGTATCGCATTGGGCTTAGTTGGCGGCGCGGCTTATGCTGTGTATCAGGTCCGTGGCGGATTAAGCGATGGCATGGTCGAAATCGGGCCGTGGGAGACAGGAAAAAGCTTTGGCACGGTGGATGCAAATGCGCTCACGCGGGCCAAGGTTGCATTGTCTGGCCTGCTCGCCTTGCCCGCCAAAGAGGCGATGTATTTCACCGCCACCCGCGATAGCGATGGCCGAAAACTAAATGGTCGCTGCACATATGACGTGCGAGGTGGAACGCTGGATGGCCGGTGGTGGAGCATCACTTTATATGAAGGCGAAGGCTGGCTTGTAAAAAATGCCGCCAACCGCTGGTCTATCCCGGCCAGCGCCGTATCCACGGACGCGCAGGGGCGTTGGTCCTTCACCGTATCGCCAAATGCGCAATCGGGCAGTTGGTTGCCAACGGGGTCTGTCGACGCTTTTGACCTGACCTTGCGTCTCTATCACCCGGCGGCGGATATTATCAAAAACCCTGAAAAGGCGCAGCTGCCTATTATTGACCGTAAAGGATGTGCATGATGCGGCGCTGGTTATTTCCGATAGTTGCGGGCGGCCTTATCGCATTGGGTGCGTATCAGGCGACCTTGCTGGCAACGCCTTATGCGTTGATGCAGGCGGCGATGAAAAAAATTGGCGATCGCGGCCCTGAAAATCAATTTGCCTTTTCGCCCATGACGACTGCGGAAAATCAGACGATCGTTCGGCCAAGCCCTGACCTTGCATATGCCGCTTGCGCCTTTGATGTCTCCAAGGGGCCAGTGCTGGTCGATGTGCAGCCTGTGCCGGACCATTATTGGTCCGTGAGCATTTTTGATGCCCGAACCGATGTGGCGGCGGTACGCAGCGATAGGGACACTAAAGGTGCGCCAGCCCGCCTCGCGTTGATTAAGCAGGGGCAGACTGCGCCAGCGGGTTATGATCCTGTCCGTGTTGGTTATGACAGGGGCCTGGTGTTGATCCGAATATTGGTCGCCCCGGCCAGCACTTTCCCAACGATTGATGCCATCCGCAGAAAATCGACCTGTAAGCAACTTTGAAGGGCAAATTAGCTATTGCACAACTTTGCCAGCGTCCCTAATAGCGGCGCTCCAGTGCACCCGTAGCTCAGCTGGATAGAGCATCAGACTACGAATCTGAGGGCCGGGCGTTCGAATCGCTCCGGGTGCACCACTTTTCTTCTCTCTGAATACAGAGACCCCTCGCAATGACCGCAAAATCCAAATCTGCCATCGTCCTCTTGTCCGGTGGCCTCGATTCAATGGTTGTTGCCGGCTTGGCGCGCGAGGCGGGCTATGACCTTATCGCGCTGACCATCGATTATAACCAGCGCCACCGCATCGAACTCGACAGCGCAGCGACCATCGCCGCGCATTTGGGGGCGATTGAACATATCGTCCTGCCGCTTGATCTGACACGCTTTGGCGGCTCCGCGCTGACTGCGGACATTGCTGTTCCCAAAGAAGGCGTTGAGGAAAACGCCATTCCTGTCACCTATGTGCCTGCGCGCAACACGATATTCCTGTCCTTATGCCTTGGCCTTGCCGAAGCACGCGGCGCGCGGGATTTGTGGATTGGCGTCAATGCGCTCGATTATTCGGGCTATCCCGACTGCCGCCCGGAATTCATCCGCGCCTTTGAAAGCATGGCCAATTTGGCCACCAAGGCAGGTGTCGAGGGCGATCATTTCAGCGTCCACACGCCGTTGCTGCACATGAGCAAGGCCGATATCGCCACGCAAGCGGCGCGGCTTGGCCTTGATGCAGGGATGAGCTGGTCCTGTTACGATCCGACGCCCGATAACAAAGCCTGTGGCCGCTGTGACAGCTGCCGGTTGCGCGCCAAGGGCTTTGCCGATGCGGGATTGCCCGATCCCACCGTTTACGCATGAGCTACGCGGTTAAAGAGATTTTCCTGACGCTTCAGGGCGAAGGCGTCCATGCGGGCCGCCGTGCGGTGTTTCTGCGCTTTGCCGGATGTAATTTGTGGACGGGTCGCGAAGAAGACCGCAGTTCGGCCATCTGCCAATTTTGCGATACCGATTTTGTCGGCATGAATGGCGAAAATGGCGGGCGTTATGGCGCGGCTGACCTCGCTGCAAAAGTTGCGGCATTATGGGGGGATGGCACGCAATCGCGCTATGTCGTGATAACCGGCGGCGAGCCCATGTTGCAGGTTGATGATGCGATTATTGACGCATTGCATGCCCACGGGTTTCAGATCGCCATTGAAAGCAACGGCACTATTGCGGTCCATCCGGGCATCGATTGGGTCTGCATCAGCCCCAAGGCGGGCTCTGACGTGGTCCAACATCATGGCGACGAACTGAAGCTCGTCTGGCCGCAATTGGCGAGTGATTTGGACCGGATGGAGGGATGGCAATTTGCCCATTTCCTCATCCAACCAATGGATAAAGGCGACGCGGCGTTGAACGCGGCCAGCGTAGAGGAAGCGACACGCTTCGTCATGAACCGCCCAAAATGGCGCTTATCCTTGCAAAATCACAAGATTTTGGGGCTGCCCTGACACTTATTAAATATGCTTGAAACCTGTTCCCAAAGATGACAGTCTCATGACGGGAAGAGGAGAGCGGGAAAATGGCAAAAGCCAAACAAGCGCAATTGCGCAGCTATAAAAGCTATTCAAAACGTATGTCCGACCATGTCGCCTTTGCGCTGGTGGTCTACACATTAATGCTGATATTTTTGGTGACGCCCACCATTGAATCGCGTGGCACGTCGATTTTCCCTTATTTTGTCTTGGTCCTCTTTGTGGCTGCAGTCATTCCGCCATGCCGCAATATGGAACGCCGCTGGCAGGCGCTGGATGCCGCTGCGTATAATGGCGACGGCCTGAAGACGCATTATGTCGCGGACCGGCTGAAGCTTTGGGCAGCCGCTGTGGTCATTCCGGCAATTTTGGCGGTTTTGTTCACGGTATTTTGACCGCCGTTTGATTGACGCTGTAACGGCCCGCGCCTAAGCGGGGATCATGCTTAAACCTCAAGAAGCGCTTGATCGCGCGCACAATCTCGTTTCCCAAGCCATTAAAGCCGGCGCCGATGCCGCCGATGCCGTATATGTGTGTGACGCATCTACGGACGTTCAGGTGCGGCTGGGCCAGTTAGAGGATGTGGCCCGATCCGAAGGCGAAGACATTGGCTTGCGGGTTTTTGTCGGCCAGCGATCGGCAACGATTTCATCGTCCAACATGAACCCCGATATTCTGGCCGGCCTAGTTGCGCGCGCGATCGACATGGCGAAAGAGGCACCCGAAGACCAATATGCGGGCCTCGCGCCGCACGACCGGCTGCTCACGGGTGCAATTCCAGACTTCGACGGGGATGATGGCCAAGATCCCGATCCTGCAGTTCTGCGCGCAGCCGCGCTTGAATGCGAAGATGCCGCACGCGCCGTTCCCGGCGTCACCAACAGCGAAGGCGCTGGCGCAAGTGCGTCGCGCTCGATCTTTGCGCTGGCCACCAGCCATGGCTTTGCAGGCGTAAAGGCTGGATCAGGCTATGGCATATCGGCCAGCGTGCTGTCTGGCGACGGCGATGCGAAAGAACGCGATTATGACTGGCGTTCGGCCCGGCATCTTGCCGATCTCGCCAGCCCCGCCAGCGTCGGCACGCGTGCCGGTGAACGCGCCGTCAAGCGGTTGAACCCCGGCACCATCAAAAGCGGACAGATGCCCGTGGTCTTTGACCCACGCGTTGGCAGTTCCTTTGTCGGGCATTTGCTGGGCGGGATTAGCGGGTCGGCCATTGCCCGCAAAACAAGCTTCCTGCTGGAATCGCTCGGCGCGCAATTGTTCGATAGCGGCATATCGATCATCGACAATCCGCATGTGCAGCGTGGGCTTGGGTCGCGCGCCTTTGATGGTGAAGGCCTGCCCACCGCGCGCCGTGCCATTATCGAAAATGGCGTTTTGACGGGATGGTTGATGGAAAGCGCATCGGCGCGGCAATTGGGATTAGAACCCACGGGCCATGCGAGCCGCGGCGTGAGCGGCGCGCCGGGCGTCAGCCCGTCGAACGTGCATTTGGAAGGCGGCAGTGTCAGCGTTGCCGAACTGATCGCGGACATCAAACATGGCGTCTATGTGCACGAACTCGCTGGGCAGGGCGTTAATCCTGTGACGGGCGATTACAGCCGCGGTGCCGCCGGTTTCCTGATCATCAATGGCGAAATTGCCGGACCTGTGAGCGAATTTACCATTGCCGGAAATTTGAAGGATATGTTTGCAGCGATGACCGCCGCGAACGATCTGGAATGGATCCGCAGCATCAATGTGCCGACCTTGCGGATCGACGGCATGATGATCGCAGGTGCCTGAACGCCAGCTTGATAGAGACGCCGTAATCGCAGCCACGCAG
>JBILOZ010000139.1:0-4910 GCA_044374245.1 Sphingorhabdus sp.
TGTGTGTGAGGAAATGGGCTGGAACCAGGACAAAGTCTATAAAGGCGGTCTGCGTAACGCCATTCAATCACTATCTGTTTCGGCAAGCCCGCAAATATTGCTGGTCGATTTGTCGGAATCGGGTGATCCGATCAGCGACATCAACAGCCTGGCCGAAGTGTGCGAGCCCGGAACAATAGTCATTGCGGTTGGTCAGGTGAACGATGTTCGCCTCTACCGCGATTTGTTGATGTCCGGTCTGCAGGATTATCTTTTGAAGCCACTGAGCCCTGACGCGCTGCGCGATTCATTCGCCAATGCACAAGCCGCGTTGACCGCACCGAAAGCGGATGATGTCTATGTCGATCGGCCACATGTGTCGACCGCCGTCATCGGTACCCGCGGTGGCGCGGGCGCGTCCACCATCGCGGCATCACTGGCATGGACATTCTCGCAAGTGCAGGGCCATCAAACAGGCTTGCTCGACCTTGATGTGCACTTTGGTACAGCCGCGCTTGCGATGGATTTGGAACCTGGCCGCGGTTTGACCGACGCCATCGATAACCCAAGCCGCATTGACGGATTGTTTATCGAACGCGCCATGATCAAAGCCAATGAACGTCTGTCGATCTTGTCCGCAGAAGCGCCGATGAACAGCGCGGTATTGACCGATGGATCGGCCTTTTTCCAGCTGCAGGAAGAATTTCGCGCAGCGTTCGAAAATACCGTCATCGATATGCCACGCAGCATGCTGATTGCCTATCCGCATCTTATGAACGACGTGAATATTGCGGTTGTTACAACCGAACTGACGCTGGCTTCAGCGCGCGACAGCATTCGCGTTTTGGCATGGCTGAAACAAAATGCGCCGCAATGCAAAGTGCTGGTCGTCGCGAACAATGTTCAACCAGCCGTCGTCGAAATCAGCCGCAAGGATTTTGAAAGCACGATCGAACGCAAGATCGACCTGCTGTTGCCAGCGGACCCCAAGTCGGTGGCGCAAGCCGCGAAACTGGGCCAGCCAGTTGTTGAAGCCATTCGTGGAAGCAAGCTTTCCACTGGCATCATATCTTTGGCCGAAATCGTTGCTAGCAGCTTTGCAGACATGGCTGACGCGACGCCTGCGGATGCCAAGGGCCCATCGAAAAAGAATGTTTTTGCCAGTTTCAAATCGATGTTGAAAAAGACGTGAAGCAGGCATGGGACCACCCAGGACATAGGTAACAGAGCGGATGACAATGCAGGCATTTATGATCGCGGCGGGAACAATATTGTTCTGTGTTCTGGTGGCACTCGCCTTTGCAGGGCCCAGTAGCGGGAAGGCGACGACACGCCGTCTTGGCGCTATCAAAATGCGTCATTCGGACAGTGCCGACGTGCGCGTGGAACAGCAAATGCGCAAGGTGGTCGCTGCGCGCCGCCCGGTCATTTTCACCGATGGCCAGCAGATCAACTACGTCGACAAGCTGCGCTTGCGCCTGACGCAAACCGGTAAAAAATGGACGTTGCAGCAATATATGTACGCGTCGGGCGGACTTGCTTTTGTCGTCATGGCTATTCTCTTGCTCAATGGCGCACCTTTTCTTGTCGGCATTTCTGGCGGCCTGCTGATCGGGGCTGCCTTGCCACACATAGTCGTCAACGTCCTTGTGGGCCGGCGTATCAAAAATTTCACCATGAACTTTCCTGACGCCATCGAACTTTTGGTGCGTGGTTTGAAATCAGGCATGCCGGTGAGCGAAACGCTAAGTGTGATCGCAAAGGAAATTGCCGGCTCTGTTGGCGAAGAATTCAAGTTGGTGGTCGAGAAAATCAAAATCGGCAAAAGCATGGAAGAGGCGCTGCAGGAAACGGCCGATCGGCTTGGCACCGCAGAATTCCAGTTTTTCGTCATCACCTTGGCCATTCAGCGCGAAACGGGCGGTAACTTGGCCGAAACACTCGCCAACCTTGCGGATGTTTTGCGCAAGCGCGCGCAGATGAAGCTAAAAATTCGCGCGATGTCATCGGAATCAAAGGCATCGGCCTATATCGTCGGGTCGTTGCCATTTTTCGTGTCCGGCATGATCTGGACGGTCAACGAAAAATATCTCGAAGGCTTCTTCCATGAACCCCGTTTGATGATCGCCGGTGTCGGCGGTGCAATATGGATGGCGATCGGCGCGTTCATAATGGCCAAAATGGTCAATTTCGAAATTTAAGTCGGGGGGCAGGATAGCAAAAATGACCAATCCGGGTGGACCTCAACTTTTGGGCATGGACGCCATGTGGCTCGCGACATTGCTTTCGGTCGTGGCGGGCATCGCCGTCATAATTGCCATCTATTCAGTCGTTACCGTGCGCGACCCTATGGCCAAGCGCGTGAAGGCGCTGAACGAGCGCCGTGAGCAGCTGAAAGCCGGTATCACCGGCACAACATCGAAAAAGCGCGCCAAGCTTGTCCGCAAAACCGAAACAACGGATAAAATGCGCCAGCTGCTGTCAAAGCTTCAGGTTTTGCAGGAAGATCAGGTTAAGGATGTGCAGAAAAGGCTGGCGCAGGCGGGCATCCGCCGCAAAGAACTCGCGGTCTCGGTCATCTTCAGCCGCATGGTGATGCCGATCATTTTCGGTGGTGGAGCCGGCCTGTGGATTTATGCTCTGGACGGCGTACCCGACTGGAGCGCGATGAAGAAATTTGTTGCGTTCGCAGCGGCGACCATTTTGAGTTACCAGGGCGCTGACATTTATCTGACGAACCTGGTGACGAAACGCACCGATGCCATCCGCAAAGGTCTTCCCGACGCGCTCGACTTGCTCGTGATTTGCGCCGAGGCTGGCCTGACCGTCGATGCCGCATTTAACCGCGTGGCAAAGGAGTTGGGCCGCGGCTACCCCGAATTGGGCGACGAATTTGCGCTCACCGCCATTGAGCTTGGCTTTTTAACCGAACGCCGCGCTGCGTTCGAAAATCTGGCGTACCGCGTCAATCTGGACTCGATCCGGGGCGTGGTCACGACCATGATTCAGACCGAAAAATATGGTACGCCATTGGCATCAGCCTTGCGCGTATTGTCTGCCGAATTCCGGAATGACCGCATGATGCGCGCCGAAGAAAAGGCTGCCCGGTTGCCCGCCATTATGACGGTGCCGTTGATCCTTTTCATTCTGCCAACGCTGTTCATCGTTATTATCGGGCCAGCCGCCTGCTCGATTGGCGACGCGTTTTCGAAACAATGAACGGGGCGGCGTCGCGCCGTCCCCTTCAACCCAAACGCACGGTCTGTTCGATGGCACCGAAAATGCTGTGGCCAGCATCGTCGCGCACTTCGATGCGGACGACATCGCCATCTTGCAGGAACGGCGTGGTCATTTCGCCCGTCGCGATTTTTTCGACCATGCGCACTTCGGCAAGGCAGCTGTAGCCGAGCCCGCCGTCGGCGACGGGACGGCCGGGGCCGCCATCGGCATCGCGGTTGGACACGGTGCCTGAACCAATAATCGACCCTGCCCCCAAATTGCGCGTCTTCGCCAGATGCGCAATCAAGATACCGAAGTCGAATGTGCAGTCATCCGACGCCACCGCCCGGCCAAATGGCGCGCCATTGAGATCAACATTCAATGTGCGGTGCAGCTTGCCGCCCTGCCAATAGGCCCCAAGGCTGTCGGGCGTTACAAACACCGGCGACAAAGCGCTGGCGGGTTTGGACTGCACAAAGCCAAAGCCTTTTTCCAATTCCGACGGGATCAGATTGCGCAGCGATACGTCGTTCACAAGGCCGACAAGCCTGATATGCGCCAGCGCCTCCGCCGCCTGCGTGCCCTTTGGCACATCGCCGGTGACGACAACGATTTCGGCCTCCAGATCGCACCCCCATGCTGCGTCGGCCAGCATGATTTCATCGCGCGCGCCCATAAATTCATCCGATCCGCCCTGATACATTAATGGATCATGCCAAAAGCTTTCGGGCAAGACCGCGCCGCGCGCTTTGCGGACCAGATCGACATGATTGACATAGGCCGAACCATCAGCCCACTGATATGCGCGCGGCAGCGGTGCGGCAGCGTCATGTTCATGGAAACGTTCGCGCGGAATGACGGCATGTTCCAGATCGGTCGCCAATGCCTCAAGCCGCGGCGCAATATAGTCCCAGTCATCCAGCGCGGCCTGCAATGTCGGCGCGATATGCGCTGCGTCAGCGTACCAAGCGAGATCATTGGAAACGACAACCAGATGACCGTCACGCCCCGACTTTAATGATGCAAGTTTCATAATCGCTCTCCTGCTTTTGACCATCATGCAACGATATTACTGTTGCGGCAACCGCGCCTGTGCGTTTAGACATATGCGCATGGGGTTGGGGCTCGCCAAAATGCGAATGTTTCAAGCAAGCGCCTTGGCGCTTTCCCTGTTTGTCTCCGGATCAGCGTTCAGCCAGCAACAGACCTTTAGCACCGCAGAGGCCGGGAAAAATGGCTGGGCGATGGAGCAGAACCGCTCTGCCAGCTGGTATCTTTCGCAACACCAGCGCCTCACCACCGCGATAGCCAGCTTGCAGCCGCAAAAGCCCGGTGTCGTGGATGCCTATGTCGTTTCGATTGGGCTCGACTCCGATGCCGTGTTCGGACGGGAATCGGCGGAAGCGGCAAAGGTTCTCGCGCGCCGCTATGGCGCAACGGGCAAAACGCTTTTCCTCTCCGCTGGGGCCGACGATGCGCCATCGGGCGCGCCGCAGGGTTCGCCATCCAATCTTGCCGTCGCACTGGCCGCGGTTGCGGGCAAAATGGATCTGAAGGAAGACGTGCTGATTTTATTCGCCACCAGCCATGGCGACCCCGTATCGGGGCTCGCCTATCGCGACGGCAACGACGGCGTCGGCATGATTGCACCGCAGCGATTGTCCGCGCTGCTTGATGGCGTGGGCATAAAGCGCCGCATGGTGCTGATCTCC
>JBILOZ010000140.1:0-4905 GCA_044374245.1 Sphingorhabdus sp.
CCCTAGCGTAATGTTTACCGCATCATGAAAATACAGCGTTTTCAAAGGAATGAGGGCCTGATCATGATATGCGCACAAGGCCGCGTCATAATGCGACCGCGCTTCGGCATGAAACATCGTGTCGGCAGGCAAGGGGCCAACAACGTCGAAACCTTCACCGCGAATCTGTTCAATCGCAGGTTCAAAGATGTCCAGTTCTTCGCGGCCCATATTGCCCGATTCGCCAGCATGCGGATTAAACCCCGCAACGGCCAGCCGAGGGTTCGCTATGCCAAAATTGCGCTGCAGGCCCTTGGCGGTTGCACGCAGGCGTTGGCGGATAAGTCGCCCGTCAAGTTGTTCTGCAACGGACGCGAGCGGGATATGCGTCGTCATCGGGACAACGCGCAGGTCAGGGCCCGCAAGCATCATCACGGCATTGTTTTTGGAAACGCCGCAACGCTCTGCAATAAACTCTGTTTGCCCGGGATGCGTGAAGCCTACCGCGTATAATTGCGCCTTGGATACAGGGCCTGTGACCAAAGCGGCGGCACTGCCAGCACGGGCAAAGCCAATCGCCATTTCAAGTGCCTGATATGCGCAATGCGCGCCATCAAGATCCGGAACACCCGGAACAATCGAAATGCAATTATGCACTTGGATGACCGGTAGAGCCGTATCAAAATGCGCAAAGGTTTCGGCCGGATCTTCGATGCGGACGACCGGACCATTCCAGTGCGGCGCGAAGCTGGCGATATCGCCAATTGCGAAGAAAGGCGCCAAGCCAGCCGCGTGGCGTGCCTCCCACGCTTTGCCGATTATCTCCGGCCCTATGCCCGCCGGGTCACCGACCGAAACGGCCAGTGGCAGTTCCAGTCGGCCAACCGACATCAGTTATATTCGATAACAGCGTCGCGGCGCAAATCGCGTAGGTAAATCCGGGCGCGCTTGTTTACGCGCTCTTCTTCCAGCCGTGACATGATTTCGTCGAAGCTTTCAGATGACGTTTCCTGCGGGGCATCACGACCACATAAGACGAAAACGCGAACGCCGTCTTGCAGCGAGCCATAAGGCGGTGTCGATTGTCCAATCTGCAGATCAAGCATGACCTG
The DNA here is from genome assembly GCA_044374245.1 of Sphingorhabdus sp. Taxonomy (GTDB): domain Bacteria; phylum Pseudomonadota; class Alphaproteobacteria; order Sphingomonadales; family Sphingomonadaceae; genus Sphingorhabdus_B. The sequence goes on from JBILOZ010000140.1 coordinate 1,092, forward strand.
CTGCAACGGTGCAGGAAGCTCACGAATTTTAATGCCGTCGCGGTTGACCACATCGGCGCCCAGTTTGCGCGCCATTTCGTCGGCGGCGCCACAGCCCGTGATTTGCTGCGTTTCTTCGCTAAATTGTTTTACCAGCGGCGCAACTTGAGCTTCCGGGGTGTCTTTTGGAAAGGTGATCGCGATCTGTTTCAAGCTGAGCACGGAATCGCGTGGATCGGATGTTGCGACCTGACGCTGGTCGATCAACAGCAATATCGAAATCCCGCCGGGCGAGGCAACGGCCTGAATCTCGTTCGCGTTCATATTTGCGGCAGCGTTGGCGAGCGACTGTGGCAGCTGCGCCAAGGAAAGCCATCCAAGGTCACCGCCGACCGACGCGGTTGAGGCTTCCGAAAACTGGCGCGCATATGCGACAAAGTTACCGCCCTGACGAAGCTGGTCGATAATTTTCTTCGCGTTCTCGGTGACTGCTGGCATCGTTTCCGGCGATGCAGACAAATAAATCTCGCCCAAACGATATTCCGTTGTTCCCTTGGTAGCCTTGATACGCTCGATAATGGCATTCACTTCATCGTCGCTGACATTGGCCGATGGCCGCACATTGCGCGACAACAGGCGACTCCAGGAAAGCTCGCCTTTAATCTGGCGCTTCAACGTCGCTACCGATGAACCGATAGAGATCAGATATTTTTCCACCTCACTCGCAGGCCGATTGAAATTCTGCTGCGCGACGCGATTGAAATACTGATTCACTTCAGCGTCGGTGACTTCAATCTCATTGGCGGCGGCTTCTTGGATTTGCAGCGTTTCATCAATCAGGTTGGTCAAAATCTGTGCACGGAAACGCGCCAATTCTTCAGGGGGCAGCTTATTTTCATTGGCAGCAACGATCAGCGCGAGGCGATGATCAATGTCCGTGCCTGTAATAATTTCGCCATTCACCTGCGCCGTCGCACGGCGCACATTGGGGTCGTTTTTACCAAATAGCTGCTGTCCGTCTGGGATCGACGATGTGGCTTCTTGTGCACCATCATCGCCGACAGTTTGTGCGATCAGCGGTGTCAGCGCCGTTGCGGAAACGAGCATAGCGACGAGGGACAGGCGCTTGAATAACTTCATTGATTTTCATCCAGTACACAGACAGTTCGAGGGGACGGATAAACAGGCACTGCTGAACAGCAGATGAGCATCATCATCCTTCTCCGCGAATTTATTCCGGATGCTTTACACACCGAGATTGCGAAATGCCAGACGGAACAGAAAGCTGTTTCCACGCTGCGAATCTCCGACAGGCTGATAGTCGCGCCGCCACGCCATGCTTAACGACAAGCAGTCGTCGTCATAGGAAATGCCAAGCCGGTGCCGGATGGGGTCGAAGCCATCGGAAATACTGGTCGGATCCTCTCCAGTGTCAGTTAAATCGATAATTGTAGATCCAAATAGCGACCAAAAACGTGCCACACGCACACGTCCTGCCAAACGAATTTCTTCACGGTCAGTGAGGTCTTCGAGGGTCGGGCCAATATTGCGATTGAGCTTCAGATAACCCGCCTGAACATATGTGCCACGTGATCCTATTGTGGCATCGACCTCATTACGCCTTATCGACAAATTGTCTTTATCGAGGCGGAAGCGGTGTGTGAATTTTACCAAGTCTTTGAACCGAAATTCGGACCTGCCGACAATGTCCGATGCTTTATCAGATAGGCCCGTTCCATCAGGGAAAATCGACCCTCGGTCGGACAGGCGGTAACTTTGACCCAGATTGATGTCAGCGGCAAAGTCCGATTTCCGCAATGCCCAGTCGAAACCATATGTGATGCGAAGGTCGTCTTCAAAACGGTCGTAGCCGGGGAATCGGTTTAGCGCGAACAGGTTGCTGTCTTCCAAATCCACGGCGCGCGAATCTTCATTTGGAATGTTCAAATTCGAAATCGACGGCGCTGCGACCATTTGGACGCGGGGCGTAAGTACCTGCGTGCCGCCAAAGGCTTGGCCGACAAAAGGCCATTTTATATCAGCCGCAGTGGCGAAAATGGCGCGGTGCTGCCACCCTGAATCTCCGCGGTATATCGCGGTCAGCGTGCTGGCATTTTCGTCGCTATGGTACACATCCCCGCGCGCGAGCGCGGTGAGCGTTAGTTCCTGCCCAAGCGCGGTTATTTTGCGTAGGTCCCATTTGGCGGACGAAAATGCGCGCTGCGTGTCCTGGCCCTCGGTCCGGCCGATGGCGAGGCTGTTGGCTTGAAGCTGGATTGTACCACCGACAACAGGTGCATCCATGCGCAGGCGGTAATCAATTTCGGGCAGGGCGATTGGCGCTAGACCTTGGCGATCACCTGTGCGCAGGGTCTGGACAGCCCAGCCTGCAAGCGAGAAGTAACTCTTGTTGTCAATCCGTTCGGCGGAAAAAGTAGAACGCAGCCTATCGTCGCGGCTGATGTCATAACGCCGCAAAAACGTGCGGTCCGACGCATAACGGCCTGATGCCGAAATCAACCAATTGGGGTCGAGCTGGAACTTGCCTGCGCCTTCGAGATAGCCACGGAAAACATCTGCGCCGACAGGTGTCGAAGTGCCGCCTGTGTTGATACGGTTACTATAGGTTCCATATGCAGTCAGATCGATCGCGCCATTTTTTTCGAGCGTCCGGAAATTTAGTCTGCCCAAGGGTGCTGCTTCGGAAAACGCGGTTATCACTGCAGTAGCATCCCGATTTTCGGATATTCGCCAATAATAGGATTGCTCAAGCTCAGCGCCGTTATTCCGCGAAAAGCCAATGCTGGGTACAAGAAAGCCACTGCCAGCTTTGGTATCGACGGGGTGCGACAGAAATGGCAGCGGAATGACCGGCAGGCCAAACAGTTCGATCCGTGCGCCTTTGTAAACGACGCGTTTTTTGCTGGGGTCATAGACGACCTTAACCGCTTTCACTTCCCAGCTCGGTTTTTTGGGACAACCGTCGGCGTCGAGTACTTTGCACGCCGTATATGCCGCATAATCAAGCGTATAAATGCCATCTTTCCGTCCACCGCGTTTGGCGGCAAGCCGGCTTTCGTCCGCCAAAACGACAAGCAGATTGTCGATGACGCCGTCTTTTAGTGCGTCGGTGAGTTCAATTTTGTCACCATAGGCAACGTCGCCTTCTGGGCCGATTGCGCGGATGGCGCCTTCAGCGAAAACACGCCCGCTTTTGCGGTCCCAGATGATATTGTCTGCGCGCACCGTATAGCCCGCGCGGCTGACAATCACATTGCCTTTTGCGGTGACGGTTTCTGTGTTGGAGTCATATTCAACAACAGCAGCATCTAAATCGATTTGGTCGCTGGCCTTTTGTGCGGCTGCCGCTGAGGGCCCCGTTTGGGCCAATGCGACAGACGACACAGACCCGCATCCAATGAAAATCGGAACAAGCAAAAAGCGCGATAAAAAGGTGCGGGTGGCGGGGATAATCATAAAAACCGTGCAGTCCTTTATCGCCGCTATCGCATTGGGTCCACCCATCATCCCATTTAACGCTGTATTTGCGATTAACCGTGGGAATTTATTCCCTATCTTTTGCTTTAATCCAAGGGTGAATTAGGCCTATAGACCCGTAAAATCCGTTATCCGCAAAAAGGCATATCATTTCCATGAAGATCAATTTTTCCGATGCACGCCCCCAAGATGCTGACGTCCTCGCGTTCATCGTCACAAAAACTACCTTCGCCGACTTCACATTTCCTTTGGAAAATAGCGATATCGTGCACGCGACCGCAAAATTGGCGCGTTTCGAAGGTGCGGCAGGGCAAAGCTTTCTGCTCATCAACGAAGA
>JBILOZ010000141.1:0-4795 GCA_044374245.1 Sphingorhabdus sp.
TCAACTTGCCCTTTTCAAAGACGGGGATCATCTCCCCCTCAATCGCGCGTTCAAAGGCGATGTCCTTTAACTTCTGCACCCCGAAATCGAGCGCGGCATTCCACGCGGCGCGAAACTCCTCCGCGCCCTTTTGCCGGCGCAGATAATAGACGCCCTCCAACGACATGTTGACGATGGCCGTCGCGCGCGAGACGCAGCCGGTGTCGGCCAACGCCTCAATAAAGCCGCGCTGCCGCTCCGGCGTCCAGCCATCATGGCGGTATCGCAGCGGCACGGGGGTGAAATCAGGCAAAGCCGCGCGGTTTTCGCGGGGGACGGGGACTTTGTTACGCATAATAGGCTCCATTTGAAAAAACGGAGGCGATTATGAACCATATAGGTTCGTGTAGGAAAATGATTTTTTAAGGGGGGTGGGTGGTGGCGGGGGTGCGTTCCCGTCTCCTTCTCCGTCATGCTGCGTCCCTTTCCCCCTCCCCGTCGTCCTCAGTCCCCCTCCCCGTCATGCTGAACTTGTTTCAGCATCTTACTTTTTGACCGTCGACAATTAAGACCCTGAAACAAGTTCAGGGTGACGAGGAGGAGTAAAGACGTCGGGGGGCGCGCCCCCCAATGCGCGGCTTGCCTCCACCCCTGCTTTTCGGCATGGGCGGCCTATGTCCGAACATAGCCATCCCGATACCGCCTTCAAAATATTCACCGCCGCGCAATGGGCGCAGTTTGAAGCCGACGGCGTCTTTCACGGCGCGCCAGTCGATCTGGCCGATGGCTATATTCATTTGTCGGCCAAGGATCAGCTGCAGGGCACGCTCGACAAGCATTTTGCCGGACAAGACGGCCTTGTGATTGCCGAAGTGAACTTGGCCTATCTAGGTGAGACGATTCGATGGGAGGAATCCCGCGGCGGTGCGCTGTTCCCGCATATTTACGGGCCGTTGCCGATGGGCGCGATTGTCGGCCATTTGACTTAGATCAAAGCATGACCTGATTGCGCGGTGCATAGTGGCCTCCTCAATATAGGAGCCTGATATGGACGTTTTGCAAATTCCCGTCGTCGCCTTGTTCGTGGGCATGATCGCATCCTTCACCGTGGTGATGATCTACGCCTCTATCGGCGAAGCCATCACGCGTTAGATTGGCGATGCAGATGTGAAACGGCGGGCGGGCGCGGGCGCGTGGCCTGCGCCGTCAGAGCTGCTTTTCGTAGATGCGGTATACCTTGTTGATTTTGCCGTTGATCGCCTCACCCACCGATCGCATCGGACCATTATCGTCAAGGACCCAGCCAAATTCACCCCGGCTTGCGCCAAATTTGCTGGTGGACGCGTCGCGAATGAGCGAGACCATCATGAACGCCAATTGGCTCGCCATGCGGGTCGACTGCAGTTTTTTCATCACGCCCATCAACGGCACGCGCATTGTGCTGACCTTTGGCGCGCGCAGCCACCACAAAAGCTTCGCCCAGTTGAACGGGAACAGGCTGCCCCCAAATTGACCGATTTTTTCATTGATGTCGGGCCATGTCATCATGAAGGCGACGGGTTCTCCATCGACCTCCGCAATCCGGATTAAGTCGTTAAAGACGATCGGTTTTAACTGCTTTCCGGTATGTGCGACTTCGGCATCGGTGATGGGCACAAAGCCCCAATTCCCGCTCCACGCGTCGTTCAATATGGACAGGATTAACGCCGCTTCCGCGTCAAAATTATCCTTGTTCACCTTACGAATGACAATGCGTTCATTGCGTTCACCTGACGCGACAATGCGTTCCACCAGCGGCGGAAACGGCACATCAATCGGGATTTGATATGTATAAAGATCTTTGATGCCGGCATAGCCCGCGGCCTCAATCCACCCGCCATAGGCTGCGTTATGATAGCCCATCAGCACGGTCGATGGATGGTCATGGCCATCAATCAACACGCCCGGTTCTTCCCAGATGGACAGGCTCAGCGGCCCGAGTGAGCGCACCATGTTTTTGCTGCGCAGCCAATCTTCAGCGGTCGAAATCAGCAGTTTTCCGATGCCTTCATCTTCCGCCTCAAAAAATCCCCAATTGCCGACGCCGGGGCCCATGCCTTGTTCTGGCGGCTGTTTCAGCGCGAGAAAATCCAAATGAGCGGAGATCCGGCCAACAACTTTCCCGTCCTTTTCCGCGAGGAAAAGCTGCGCCTCTCCATGTTCGAACCACGGGTTTTTGCCGGGCGTAATGGTCGCCATCACATCGCTTTTCAATGGCGGAACCCAGTTGGGATCATGCGCATAAAGCCGGAACGGCAGGTCAATAAAGGCGCGTTTGTCTGCCTTGGTTACAACCGGCCGAATGATGATGTCTGTCATAGTGAATTCCCGAAACGCATTTTTATGTGCCCAACGCCGCCTTATCCGGAAGGCTCATTCTTCGGTGCGGATAAGCACCGTTTCGCCGATCAGTAAAAAGAGCAGAAATGGTCCCCATGCGGCAATCCAGGGCGGATAGGCGCCCAAATTGCCCATCGCCAAGGCAAAGTTATCCGCAACGAAATAGGTAAAGCCAAGCGCCATGCCCAGCACCGCGCGCACGAACAAAGCGCCCGAGCGGGCAAGACCAAAGGCGGCGACCGCAGCCAGCAAGGGCATCAACAAGGTCGATAAAGGCCCCGCCAGCTTGTGCCACAATATGCCTTCAAGATTGTCGGTGCGGCGACCGGCGGCACGCAGATCGTCAATGGCGCGCATCAACGGCAAGAAGCCAAGGCTGTCTCCGTCAACCTTAACGACGTTGAACCTATCGGGCGTGATGCCTTTGCCAACGGTGAGATTGCTGACCTTCTTCTGTTCGGTGGTCGCGACGTCAAATGTTTCGGCATTTTCAAGCAGCCATGCATTGTCAACATAACGGGCATTTGGCGCCGTAATGACCTGACGCAAACCGCCATTGGCGCGCAAATAGACGCGGACATTATCGAGGACGATATTGTCGCCCGATCCCAGCACACTGCCTGCATTGATAAGGTCACCGCCTTCGCGGACCCACACATTGTTGCGCGCGTCACTATCGGGGGCTATCGCGCCATATTCGGCGTCCTTCCAAATCTTAAGCTTTTGCGTATTCGGGGCAACAACAACGTCGTTAAACACGAACGAAATAAGCGCTACGCCCAAGCTGGCGACAAACATGGGTGCAAGAATTTGGTGCGCGGACAATCCCGCCGCCTTCATCGCCACCACTTCGCTGTTCTGGCTGAGGGTCGCGAAGGTGATTAACGTCCCCAACAAAACCGAGAAGGGCAAAAATCTGGCAATAATTTGCGGCGCGCGCATCGTCACATAGCGCAACACATCGCCCTGATCATTTCCGGGGACCGCCAAGATCTTGCCACTTTCACCCAGCAGATCCAGCGTCATCAACACCAGCACAAGCATCATCAACACAGCAAAGCTGCGCACGACAAACAGCCGGGCCATGTACATTGTGATGTTGCGCGAGGGGAAGAAATGCATGGGTTATGACCCCTCTTGCGGCACAGGCATGCCAATGGTGGCCAGCCGCGATTTCCGGCCCCAGTGGAACAGTTTCTTGAACCATTTACCGGCCTTCGTCGCGAAGACTTCCAATGCGCCGATCGGCTGACCGCCGGGCACATGCGCGATCACATGATACATCAAGATAATGAGCGCGGCGAACAGCACAAATGGCACCCACAATGCGATAACCGGGTCGACAATGCCCATGGCACCGACGCTTTCGGCATATTCATTTATCTTATGATAGGTCACGACCATCACGATCGATAAAAAGACGCCGAGCGCGGACGTCGACCGTTTCGGCGGTATCGCCAGCGCCAATGCAAGCAATGGCAGCAGAAGCATCATCGCCACCTCAACAAGGCGGAAATGGAAATTAGCCCACGCACTGCCCCGTTCCGACGCAGACTTTTGCGGATCATTTCCGATCTGGACTAATTCGGTAATCAAATATTCGCGGTCTTTGCCGCCACGCGACCGAAAACTTTCAATCTGCGGCAGCGGGATGGGGACATCATGGCTGGTAAAGCTAAGTACGCGCGGTGACTTATAATTGGGCGCGTCGTGCACCAGCGTGCCCTTTTCCAATCGCAGCAATATCGTGTCCGGATCATCGGTGCGCAAAAACTGCCCCTTTTCAGCCGTAACGGCAATCGACTGTCCTTTATTGCCCTGCGCGTACACAAACATGCCAGACAGTGCGTTACCATTGTCCCGGCTTTCATCGATGCGCACGGTCAAATTCTTGCCAACGTTGTTGAATTCGCCGACCCGGACCTTCGCGCCAAAGGCGCCTGATCGCAGTTCGAAGCGCAGTTCTTCATAGAGATAGCGTGCGCTGGGCTGCACGAATCCGACAATGGCAAAATTGACGGCGGCAAGCGCGATTGCCAGCAGGAACGGCACGCGCAGCAGCCGAAAATAGCTCATCCCCACCGCCCGGAAAATGTCGAGTTCGGACGATGTCGCGAGCTTGCGGAACGCCAGCAATATCCCCAACAATAGCCCGATAGGGATGCCGAGCGACAGATATTCAGGTATCAGATTTGCGAGCATGCGCCAGACCACGCTGACCGGTCCGCCCTCTGCGGCGACGAAGTCAAACAGGGTCAACATCTTGTCCAGCAGCAACAATGATGCCGCTATTGCGAGCGTCGCGAGCAACGGCAACATCACAAGCCGGAAGATATATCGGTCGGTGGCAGTAAGAAATTTCAACTTATGGTCGCCCTGTCACCCTAATTTGGCCGCAAACTGACCCGATAGACGCTTACAGGTTCAGGGGCAATAT
>JBILOZ010000142.1:0-4774 GCA_044374245.1 Sphingorhabdus sp.
GGTTCCGGTGTCAATCGGGTCGACATGTTGGGCATAGAGCGGCAGGCCATCACGCGCCAAACGATCAGCAATGCGGGCATAGGTTGATCGCAAACGCCGAATTGCCGTGAACAGGCCAAGCACGCCGCCGCCCGATGCCTTGATCAATGCGGCATAGGCCCCCGCCAACGCCGCAGCATCGCCCTTTTTAATATCCGTGACGATTAAGACCTCTGCCTGCGCCGTATAGTCAAAGGGGCTGATCGCAGAAAAATGCGTGGCTGGCTTATCCAAATGCAGCGCGCCCGTCCGTGCCTCCGCATTTTTCCAGTCGCCACCGCTGCGCAAAGTTGCGGATGTGGCAAGAACACCGTGGCTTGGTTTCAGGACGATGTCCGCGACGGGCTTCATCGGGTCAAGCCACCGCCGGTGCATGCCGATGTCCATTTCGCGACCTTCGAACCTGTCAATGGCGAGCCAATCGACAAATTCGGGATCCACCGGGCCTACTGCGCGCGCCAGCATCGATATCCATGCGCGGACTGTATCAATCCGCCAGCTCAAGCTCGCCATAGCGCCCTCAACGCGGGCTCTGGCGCTGCCATCAAGCCAATCGGGGGGATCGGACACCATCGCCTCAAGCCGCTGCCCCAGCACCGTCAGGGGACGCGCGAGCGCCTCCAGCGCGACGGCTGCGTCTGCGGCGGCATCGACAACCGCGGCGTCGGGATCGGCCAGTTCGGTTTCCAGACCATAGCCGCCTTCGGTGGCATTGGTTTCATCGCGGGCAAACACCATCGCGCGCACCGCCGCCAAAAACCGTTCAATGGGTCCCGACGGTGCACCTTCTGCCAACCGCGCCAGCCAACCATCGCCGGGCAGTGCTTCTGCCGCCATTCGTGCCATCTCAATGGCAAGGCCGCCTTCTTCATCATAAGAGGCAACATCGGCGAGGCGCGCCGACAAACCACGGCGCCGGCCGCGGGCTTTGCCTTCGGGGCCAATCACCCAGCGGCGCAGCTCGATGGTTTCTTGGCCGGTGAGCGCTGCCGCAAACATCGAATCCGCAGCATCGAAAAGGTGATGGCCCTCGTCGAAGATGATGCGGCTGGGGCGGTTGAGTTCATCACGACCGCGCGCGGCATTGACCATCATCAGCGCATGGTTGGCGATGACAATTTCGGCCTGAACCGATGATCGGGACGCGCGTTCGATGAAGCATTTTTTGTAGTGCGGACATCCGGCATAAATACATTCGCCCCGCCGGTCGGTGAGCGCGGTCGACCCTTTGCGCCGGAACAATGTCGGCAGCCATCCGGGCAAATCGCCGCCGATCATGTCCCCGTCGTTCGAATACGCGGCCCAGCGCGCCACGAGGTGTGCAAGGATCGCCGCACGTCCGGCAAAACCGCCTTGCAACGCATCTTCAAGGTTCAGCAGGCACAAATAATTTTCGCGTCCCTTGCGGACCACTACTTTGGATTTGAAGGTTTCATAGTCCGGATAAATACGCTGTGCTTCGCGGACCAATTGGCGTTGCAACGCCTTGGTAAAGGTTGAAATCCAAACGGTTCCGTCCGCTGCCGTCGCCCAAAGGCTGGCGGGAGCCAGATATCCCAGCGTCTTGCCAATACCGGTCCCGGCCTCAGCCAGTAACATATTTGGTTCGCCTTTGCGCGCGCGGGGCGCAAAAATCTCGGCTGCGGCTTGTGCGAAATCGCGCTGCCCCTGCCGTGTTTCGGCTGACCCGCCAACAAGCGAGGCCAGCCTTTGCTGCACCGCTTCGGCGGCAAGGGTGACAACGCGCGGCGGTGTGCGGGGTGGTGCTTCCTCCCATTCGGGCAGGCGGCTGAACAGCCAGCGTTCGGGCTTTTCGGGCTTTTTCAATCGCGCCAAAATCAGGTTGGACCATGGCCAACGCAGCCGCATCAACGCTTGCGCTGCGTCCCAAGCGCCCTCGCGTTCAGCCCAGTCTGGCGCGTCAAGAACATCGAGCAAAGTGCGCGCAGCCACCAGCAGAAATTGCGGAACCTCCTGATCCGTCGTCGGCGGCGTAATGCCCAAAGCCTTGGCCATGCCTTTTGGCGTCGGAACCGCAAAACGGGCAGGATATACAAAGGCGAACAATTCCAGCAGGTCGAGGCCCGATAAATCTGGATAGCCAAGCCGCTGCGCCACCAACGGGGCATTCAGCATGACCATCGGCGTTTCCGCCGCACGGCCAGCCGCTTCGCCTTTCCCGACGGTTTGCACCTGACCATCTATCGACCCTACCCATATGCCGGCATGGCTTGCATGGAGCGCAGGAAAGGCTAGGGGAGTGTCCATAACATCTGATAGTCGTATTTGGAACGAAAGAGCAACACGTGACTGACCTTCGCGATATAGCAATGGCATCGAAAGCCTGGCCTTTTGAAGAGGCGCGGCGTTTGTTGAAACGTTATCCAAACGGCAAAGCGGATGGCGCGGCAATCATCTTTGAATGTGGCTATGGGCCGTCGGGCCTTCCGCATATCGGCACGTTCAACGAAGTTCTGCGCACGACCATGGTGCGCAACGCCTTTGCAACCCTATCCGATGCGCCGACACGGCTGATCGAATTTTCGGATGATATGGACGGTCTACGTAAGGTTCCGGACAATGTCCCGAACCAGGCGATGCTGACCGAACATCTGGGCAAGCCGCTGTCGCGCATTCCCGATCCGTTCGAAAAGTTCGAAAGCTTCGCCGCGCATAACAATGCCATGCTGCGCGATTTCCTTGACCAATTCGGCTTTGACTATGAATTTATCTCGTCATCGTCGCAATATGAAAGCGGGGCGTTTGACGCTGCCCTGAAAAACGTACTGCGCAATTATCAGGGCATCATGGACATCATGCTGCCAACTTTGCGCAAAGAACGCGCCGCCACTTATTCGCCGATTTTGCCGATTAGCGAAAAGACCGGCATTGTCCTTCAGGTGCCGGTGGAAGTCGTCGATGCCGAAGCTGGCCTTATCCGTTTTGACGATGGCGGCGACCTTGTCACGCAGTCGATCCTTGGCGGCAAGGCGAAGCTTCAGTGGAAGGTCGATTGGGCCATGCGTTGGGTCGCAATTGGCGTCGATTACGAAATGTACGGGAAAGATTTGACCGACAGCGGCGTGCAATCCGGAAAGATTGCGCGTGTCCTGGGCGGGCGTCCACCCGAAAGCCTGATTTACGAAATGTTCCTCGACGAAAAGGGCGAGAAGATTTCGAAGTCAAAGGGCAATGGCCTCGCGCTTGAGGATTGGCTGAAATACGGCACGGAAAATAGCGTCGCATTTTATGCTTTCCGGGAACCAAAGAGTGCAAAGCAACTGCATTTGGGCGTTGTGCCCAAAGCGGTGGACGAATATTTCCAGTTCCGCGCGCAATGGCATGACCAACCCGTTGAAAAGCGGCTGGGCAACCCGGTCCACCATATCCACAATGGGCAGGTGCCAAGCGGCCAGCCACCGGTCACATTCGGCCTGTTGCTGAATCTTGTGGGCGTCATGGGCGCAGGCGCGACCGAAGAACAGGTCTGGGCCTATCTTGGCAATTATGCCGATAATGTGTCGCCAGAAAATGCGCCTGAACTGGCGGAGCTTATTCCCATCGCGCTTGCCTATAATCGCGACTTCGTTGCGCCGACCTTGCAAAAGCGCAAGCCCGAGGGCGTTGAGGTTGCTGCGTTGCAAACGCTCGATGCACGTTTGGCCGAACTACCTGCGGACGCGACCGCCGAGGACATACAAAATATCGTGTATGAAATCGGCAAAGAGGGCGGTTTCGAAAATCTGCGCGACTGGTTCAAGGCGCTGTATGAAACGTTGCTAGGCTCAAGCGCTGGTCCGCGCATGGGCAGCTTCATCGCGCTGTACGGGATTGCGAACAGCCGCCAGTTGATTGCGGAAGCGCTTGCATGAACCCGACGATGGTGACCATTTGTGTCACCCTATTCATCCGGTTTAAGCGGGCTGGGTGGCTATAGGCCGGTTGACCGCTTGCCGCAAAACATCGCGGTAATTGGGCGAGATCGTCATGCGCGGATAATAGCCGCCATTGCCCAGAAGCCGGTGGGTGGCGCGCAATTTGTAGCACGGCACACCCATGAACAGATGATGTTCGCTGTGATAGTTCACCCAATATGGCGCAACCGTCATGCGTGCCAAGACACCCGCATAGGTCGTGCGTGCATGTGTGAACGGGTCGCCGCTGCCCGTCGGGGTGCAGGCGTGCTCGGCAATGTTGCGGATGCGCAGGAACAATTGAAATGTCGTCGCGAGTGCGGCCAGCCACAGCAAGAATGGCGTCCATCCCCATATCGTCAACGATATCGCGAGCAATATCGCCTGCACAATCAGGAACCGGCCCACGGTACGCGCGGTCGTTTTGGCGCCTTCAACATTGGCGATTGGCGCGCCGACACCGGCTCTGTTTTGCATATTGAGCACCCGGCCTGCATGCGTATCGGCCTTACCCGCCCCGCTTTCGCCGCGCAGTATCGCGGCTACACCGCGCAACGCTGCTGCAAATTGCGCGCGCCTTTGCTTGAAGAAAGTTTGCCCGGTCAGGTCGCGGATGAACTTGCGGCGCAGGCTGTCGCGGCTGGTTGGAAAGGGCGCAGACAAGGACAGGTCAGGATCTTCGGGTTGCTGTGTGAATTTGTGGTGCGTCAGATGATAGGTGCGATAGGCGAACAGGTCGCTACCCGTTGCAGCGCCCGACGGCCATTGCCCGAGCCAGTTGTTGGTTCTGCGATTGGGGTGTAGCAGACCATGCGCGCCGT
>JBILOZ010000143.1:0-4741 GCA_044374245.1 Sphingorhabdus sp.
ATTTCCAGTTGCGGGCAAGCGCGTCTAGCAATTGCACGCCCCAGCCCGATGCGCCCTTTGGCGTCACTGGCCCAGACCTATCCGCCCAGTTGACGCCTGCAATATCAAGGTGCGCCCAAGGAATATTATTATCGACGAAGAAGCCAACGAAGGTGGCGCCAAGACCTGCGCCAGGGCCGCCGCCTTCAACGACGTTTTTAATGTCGGCAATGTCGGATTTCATATCATCGAGATAGTTTTTGTGCAGCGGCATCCGCCACACATCTTCACCCGTTGTGGCGCCCGCTGCGGTAACCGCTGCAGCCAATTTGTCATCACGGCTGAATAGACCAGCATATTCGTCGTTCAGGGCGCTAACAATGGCGCCGGTAAGCGTTGCCATGTTTACCAAAGCGGCTGGTTTTTTATGGGCGATGACATATTCATTGGCGTCCGCCATTACCAAGCGGCCTTCGGCGTCGGTGTTGAGGATTTCAATGGTCTTGCCGCTCATCGTGCGGACGACGTCGCCCGGACGCTGCGCATTGCCGCCGGGCATATTTTCGGACAGTGCGGCAACGCCGATGACGTTCACCGATGCCTTTGACTTTGCGAGCGACAAGACAGCGCCCATGATGCTGGCTGCACCGGACATGTCGGACTTCATTTCCCACATGCCCGCGCCGGGCTTGAGCGATGTTCCGCCGGAGTCAAAGGTAATCCCCTTGCCAACCATCGCCAAGGGCGCACCATCGCCAGCGCCGCGATATTCGACGATCATCATCCGCGATGGACGGCGCGAACCTTGGCCCACGCCAAGTATCGTCCCCATGCCCAATTTGCGCATCATCGGCTCGTCTAGAACTTCGATTTTGACGTTCGCTGTGTTGCCAAATGCGGCGCGGACACGCTCCACAAAGGTTTCGGGATAGATGACATTGGCCGGTTCAGCCGCCAGATCGCGTGACAAGGAAACGCCCTCGGCTAAGGCCGAATGGCGCGACTTCCATAACGCCTCTGCGCTGCCTGCATCGCTGCTGACGATGGTCACGGGGTTTGTAGGCGGCGTTTTGCGGTCGACGGTTTTGTAGCGATCGAACCGATATTGGCCCATGGCATAGCCCAACGCGGCAGTGGCGGCTTCGTCTGAGTTGAAGCCGCCTGTGATCGTCACGGGCTGGGCTTCATCGCGCAAATCCTGTGCGGCTTTGCCCGACGCGTTGCGGACATGGGCGATGCGGTCGCCTTCCTCGCCAACGCCGCTCAATATAATGCGGGAATAGCTGCCAATGCCGCGCAGCGACAATGAACTGCCCTCTTTGCCTTCAAATTTTGCCGAAGCGATGGCTGCGTTCAATGCTTGCGCGGTTGCGCCATCGACTACATTGCCTGGCAAGGTCGCGTTGCGCATCAAGATCACGAGCGCACCCGATGTTGGCGCAGTTGTCGCAAAATTAATGGGTCGTGTCTGCGAATGCGCGGCTGTTGATGGTGCTACGCCCGATCCAATGACATCGGCCTGCGCAAATGCGGGGGTGATTGCTGCGCTTGCCAGTGCAAGGGCTAAGAGGCTGCGAAACATAGAGGGACTTTCCTTTCCGTAAATCTTGGTTATGCCGGTTATGTACGCAAATGGACCGATGTGACAAGGTCTCATTGCAGGGAGAAAATGATGCGTAAATTTTTATGGGCGTCTTTGGCGCTTGTCGGTGTGGTAGCGGGCGCAGGTGCGTTGTGGGAGCCATTGGCCGCGACTGAATATGAAACCGCCAAGCGGACCTATGATGCCGAGATTGTGCGCGACGAATATGGCGTGCCGCATATCAATGGCGCGACCGATGCGGACACGGCTTATGGCCTTGCCTACGCGCATGCCGAAGATGATTTTTCGACGATAGAAGATGTCGTCGCAATGACCCGCGGCCGTTATGGCGCGTTGGCTGGCTCGGACGGGGCCAGGGTTGATTATGTCATGCACTTATTGGGCGCGCGGGAAACCGCCGAAAAGCGCTACATGGAATTGTCGCCAGAGGTACGCGCAGTGGCCGAAGCTTATGCGGCTGGGCTTAATTATTATGTGTCGAAGCATCCGGGCGAAGCGCGCCTTTCGAAACTGTTTCCGGTCACTGGACAGGACATCGTCACCGGCTTTGTTCTGCGCGCGCCATTTTTCTATGGCCTTGATGGCGCAATCGGTGCGCTGACCGAAGGCAAGCCGCAGCCCAAAGAGAGCGCAGCACCAATGACGCCAATCGGGCGCGATCCCGAAATGAACGGGTCCAATGCCTTTGCCCTCGCGCCAAAGCGTATGGCCGATGGCAAGACCTGGCTGATTTCCAATTCGCACCAGCCCTATGAAGGACAAGTGGCATGGTATGAGGCGGTGACGCATTCGGGCGAAGGCCTTCATATGGCAGGCGCATTGTTCCCGGGATCGCCCTTCGTACTGTTGGGGCATAACCGCCACCTTGGCTGGACCAACACGGTCAATCGCCCGGACCTGATTGATGTCTATAAATTGGTGATGAACGATGCGGGTGACAAATATCGTTATGATGGCAAATGGCTGCCGCTCAATTCAAAGCGCGTCTGGTTGCCCGTCAAGTTCGGGCCCTTCAATCTGCCGGTGCCACAGACAGTGTATCGATCAGTACATGGTCCGGTTATCAAGAATGATAAGGGCTATTTCGCCATCCGCTATGCCGGAATCGACAGCGTAAAGGTCGTCGAGCAATATTACCGGAATACCAAGGCGACGAATTGGGACGAGTGGACGAAGTCCATGTCGATTGGCGGGATTCCTGCCACCAACTTCATCTATGCCGACAAAACCGGCCGCGTTGCCTATATCTACAATGCGCTCTTCCCTGATCGCAAACCGGGCTATGATTACACCAAGCAGCTTCCGGGCGATACGTCCGCTGCCATGTGGTCCGGCCCTGTCGGCTTTGATCGCTATCCCAAGATTGTCGATCCAGCATCAGGCTTTGTGCAGAACGCGAATAACACGCCGTTTCTGGCGGCTGGCCCGGGTTCGGAAATGAACCCGGCGGATTATTCGCCGTATCTGGGTATCGAACGTGGCATGACCAACCGGGGCCTGCGCGCCACCGAGCTGTTGGCGGCGGATAGGTCGATCACGCCGGAAGAGCTGCTCGCGATCAAGATGGACATGACCTACAGCAAGCAGAGCTGGGTCGGGCCATGGATGGCGTCCTTTGCCGCGTTGGACCTGAAAGATGCGCCGGAACTCGCCAAGGCGCAAAAGCTGTTGGCCAGCTGGGACTGGTCAAGCGATGGCAAGGGCGATGCTGACGCATTGGCTGAAAGGATCATTCGTTTTGGTGCACGCCCGAACTGGCGCGGTGACCCAATGCCCGATCCCCGCAAAACGCTTCAGGAAGCGGTTGATGAATTCAAGAAGCGCTTTGGCAGAATTGACCCGCAGCTTG
This sequence comes from Sphingorhabdus sp., assembly GCA_044374245.1. Lineage (GTDB taxonomy): Bacteria > Pseudomonadota > Alphaproteobacteria > Sphingomonadales > Sphingomonadaceae > Sphingorhabdus_B. The sequence continues at coordinate 3,432 of JBILOZ010000143.1, forward strand.
GCGATATTCAGCGGCTGCGGCGCGGCAATGTCGACTTGCCGATGTTCGGCGGAAGCGATGCCCTGCGCGCGACGACGATGTGGGATGCCGATCAAGCAGATGGCAAGGTCCGCGTCCGGCATGGCGACAGCTACATCATGCTGATCCGTTGGGACAAAAATGGCGGCGTTATATCGGAATCCATCCAGCCTTATGGTGCGGCAACCACGCGGCCCGAATCGCCGCATTACACCGACCAGATGAAGCTGTTTGTCGCGGGCAAATATAAGCCCGTTCATTTCGAATGGGCCGACGCCGTGAAGCATGCAAAGCGCCGTTATCGGCCCTGAACGGCGTTTGTCGAAAATGTGCAACCGCCAGATTGTGTTTGTCCGTTTTGGCACTATCTCTGGCGACAGTAGAAATATCTTTGGGAGCATATCATGATCCGTAAATTGACCCTCGCGCTTATGTTGTCTGGTTCGGTGTTGGCCGCGCAGGCACCGGCATTTGCGCAAACCGCAGCACCCGTTTCAAAACTGGTGGAGGCCGTGAATATTCCGCATGAGAAATTCACGCTCGACAACGGCCTGACGGTGTTGGTGCATGAAGACCGCAAGGCGCCGATCGTCGCGGTTTCCATCTGGTATGGCGTAGGGTCAAAGCATGAACCCAAAGGCAAAACGGGCTATGCCCATTTGTTCGAACATATCATGTTCAACGGCAGCGAAAACGCGCCGGGCGATTATTTTGAATATACCAAGAAAATCGGCGCCACCGACTTGAACGGCACGACATGGCTCGACCGGACAAACTATTTCCAGACTGTGCCGACGACTGCGCTGGAATCGGCTTTATTCCTCGAAAGCGACCGTATGGGCTTTTTGCTCAACGCCGTGACGAAGGAAAAGCTCGATAACCAGATCGGCGTTGTTTCGAATGAAAAGCGTCAGGGCGACAACCAGCCATTTGGACTGGTCGATTATAAGCGTTCGGAAACCTTGTTCCCCGTTGGCCACCCTTATCATCACGACACCATTGGCAGCCTGGAAGACCTGTCGGCGGCATCGCTGGATGACATGAAGAACTGGTTCATCGACCATTATGGTCCAAATAATGCGGTGCTCGTGCTGGCAGGTGATATCAACGCCGCGCAAGCCAAGCCGCTTGTTGAAAAATGGTTCGGCAGCATCAAGCGCGGCAAAGATGTCGCGCCCGTCAACGCGCCTATACCCACGCTGGAAAAGCCGGTTAAAATCGTGATGAAGGACAAGGTTCCGACCACACGTATTTATCGCAACTGGGTGGTGCCGGGATTGGCCGACCCTGAT
>JBILOZ010000144.1:0-4726 GCA_044374245.1 Sphingorhabdus sp.
AGCGATGGCGGCGAACAAGGAAATTTTCCTCGTCGCGCAGCTTGATCCTGCCGAGGATGATCCCGGCAAAGATGATTTGTACGATATCGGTGTAACCGCAACGATTATGCAGCTGCTAAAGCTGCCCGACGGCACTGTGCGCGTTCTGGTCGAAGGCAAGCAGCGCGCGCAACTGCGCGATTTGGTCGAGCACGGCAGCGAATATGTCGAAGCGGCTGTGTCACTCGTTGTCGAACAAAATGCTGAAGGTCCTGAAGCCACCGCGCTGATGCGTTCGGTCGCTGACCAGTTTGAAAATTATTCGAAGCTCAACAAGAAAATGCCCGCCGAAACCGCGGTGCAGCTTTCGGAGATCGAAACGCCGTCGGCGCTGGCTGACGCCGTTGCGGCCAATATCCAGTTAAAGGTATCGGATAAGCAATCGCTTCTGGTTGAAGCAAACCCGCTTCGCCGGTTGGAAATGGCGTTTGCCTTCATGGAAGGCGAATTGGGCGTATTGCAGGTCGAAAAGAAAATCCGTGGCCGCGTGAAGCGCCAAATGGAAAAGACCCAGCGCGAATATTATCTGAACGAACAGATGAAGGCCATCCAGCGCGAGCTGGGCAATGACGATGGCGAAGGCGGCGACGAAGCTGCCGAGATTCAAAACAAGATCGACACGATGAAGCTGTCCAAGGAAGCAAAGGCGAAAGCCAATGCCGAATTGAAAAAGCTGCGCGGCATGGCACCCATGTCCGCCGAGGCGACGGTTGTGCGCAATTATCTCGACACGCTTCTGGGCATACCATGGGGCAAGAAGTCCAAGCTGAAGCGCGATATCGCCAAGGCGCAGGACGTTCTCGACGAGGACCATTTCGCTTTAGAAAAGGTCAAGGACCGCATTGTCGAATATCTTGCGGTACAGGCACGCACCAACAAGCTCAAGGGCCCAATTTTGTGCCTCGTCGGCCCTCCCGGCGTGGGCAAGACGTCGCTTGGCAAATCAATTGCGAAGGCAACAGGTCGTGAGTTCATCCGTCAGTCGCTTGGCGGCGTGCGTGATGAAGCCGAGATTCGGGGCCACCGCCGGACCTATATCGGTTCGATGCCCGGTAAGGTCGCGGCCAATTTGAAAAAAGCGGGAACGATGAACCCGTTGTTCCTGCTCGATGAAATCGACAAGCTTGGTCAGGATTTCCGCGGCGATCCGGCGTCTGCATTGCTTGAGGTTCTCGATCCGGAACAGAACAACAAGTTCAATGACCATTATCTCGAAATCGACTTGGACCTGTCCGACGTGATGTTTGTGACAACGGCCAACAGCCTCAATTTGCCACAGGCGCTTTTGGACCGCATGGAAATCATCCGGTTGGAAGGCTATACCGAAGACGAGAAGCTAGAGATTGCAAAGCGACATTTGTTCGACAAGCAAGTCGAAGCCCATGGGCTGAAACCGCAAGAATTCTCGGTCAGCGATGATGCTCTGCGTGATCTGATTCGCTATTACACGCGCGAAGCCGGTGTGCGTACGCTTGAGCGGGAAGTCGCAAAGCTGGCGCGTAAAGCGCTGCGCCGCATATTGGAAGGCAAAGCCACCAGCATTGCCATTACCCCTGAAAATCTCGCAGATTTTTCGGGCGTCCGGAAATATCGCCACGATATGGGTGAGGAAGAAAACCAGATTGGTGCGGTTACGGGGCTTGCTTGGACGGAAGTTGGCGGCGAACTGCTCACCATCGAGGCTGTGACTGTTCCGGGTAAGGGCCAGATCAAGACCACCGGTAAGCTTGGCGAAGTGATGAGCGAGTCCATTCAGGCTGCTTTGAGCTATGTTAAGGCGCGCGCGCCGAGCTATGGCATTAAGCCGAGCCTGTTTGGGCGCAAGGATGTCCACATTCACCTTCCCGAGGGCGCTGTGCCCAAGGATGGTCCATCGGCGGGTATTGGCATGGTGACATGTATCGTCTCGACGCTAACCGGCATTGCGGTGCATCGCGACGTCGCCATGACGGGCGAAGTTACCTTGCGCGGACGCGTGCTGCCAATTGGTGGGTTGAAAGAGAAACTGCTCGCGGCACTTCGGGGTGGCATCAAGACGGTGCTCATTCCGCAGGAGAATGAGAAGGACCTTGCCGACATTCCAGCCAACATAAAAGAAGGCCTGGAAATCATTCCTGTCAGCCATGTGGATCAGGTGCTGGCGCGTGCGTTGGTGTCGCCTCTGGTGGCCGTGGAATGGACAGAAGCTGATGAACTTGCCGCGGCCTTGCCGCCTACAGTGGGCGTCGAAAACGGGGCGTCGGTGACTCATTAAAGTGTAATATATCGCTTTGGATTGCATATTGTGGGCAAAACTTGCTGTTTTTCACAGAAAATGACGGTTTTGGGCGGATTTTTCCTTTGACAGTACCATCAATGTCATCATTATCGCCCGACCGGCTCACGCCGCGACTCAATTAACCATTATTTTGAGTTTTATACAATTTTTGAGAGGGGGGTTCCCAATATGAACAAGCAAGATCTCGTCAATGCAGTTGCAGAAGCAAGCGGCCTGACCAAAGCAGATGCTGGTAAAGCAGTAGAAGCGACCTTTGAAGCAATCACTGGCGCGCTGAAGAGCGGCGGCGAAGTACGTCTCGTTGGTTTCGGCACATTCGGCGTTGCAAAGCGTAAGGCTTCGACCGGCCGTAACCCACGCACTGGCGAACCAATGACCATCAAAGCATCGACTCAGCCTAAGTTCAAGGCTGGCAAGGCGCTTAAGGATGCCGTCAACTAAGACAGACCAATAAGACAAGCCAAATTTATTTGGTGAAAGGGGCGGGGCGAAAGCACCCGCCCTTTTTTTATGCCCGATGCCAGCGGGCATGGCCGTGGTGCAACATGGCAAATATAATGCGCACACAAAAACGCCGCCATGACGGCGGCGTGATGATGGGGCCGATTTGCCCGGCCCGTTTACGCAATAAAATCTGTTAAGCGGCGAGGCGCATTTCGCCCATGGCGCGGCCAGCGACCGGAAATGCGATAATCGTTGCAGGGGTGCGACGACGCATGTCGCCACATATGATGTGCCGTTCGCGCGCGACTTTGCCCGCAAATTCCATTGCAACGACTTCACGTATCCGCGGCATGGCGTTGCGCACTGTTAAAAATATTGTGCCGGCTGACAAGCCAAGCGCGGTCACAAAAAGAAGGGAAGCTACGATAGTCATGGCACTGGTCCTTTCTGTCCCCCGCCAAATTATTTAGCGGGTTATGCTGACCCGGCATGGGCAGCGTTTGAGCCCTTGTTCACTATTTGTTCTAACTTGTCAAGCATGTTCTCACCGCCGAAATAACGTGGAGTATTTCGTGGATTGTCTGTGGATAACTTTCTTTGACGCTCGCGGCAGGATGCCATGGAAAGCAATAATTTGGTGCACTGTCGCCGTGGTTCCCGCAATCCAAACACACTTTCCTCATCACCATGTTCGTCATCCTGAACTCGTTTCAGGGTCTTACTTCCCACGTCGAAATAGTAAGATCCTGAAACAAGTTCAGGATGACGGGGTGTGGGATGACGGGGGGTGGACGACAGGGCTGTCGGGACGAGGGCGGCCCATCTTCGTGCCTTCGTGCCTTTGTGCGAGATACATTGGCGCAGCGTTTGGTTTTGGCGGGGCTGTGTACTCGCGCGCTATGGGTGAGGGCCCACCCGGCTCGCCCTTTTGCGCTTTCTGGGGTATATCCTACGTGTCACCGTAATTCCATTTAGAGGATGGCGAGAAAAAGGTCGCGGTTCATCGCTTCATCTCCGTTGAGAAGTCGCCCATAAACAGGTTGTCTGCCAGCGAGTTGTCCAAAGTATATCTATTGCCAGCAAACGAGATGTTTCGGTGCTTCGGCAACCACCTCAACCTCTTCTCAATCCCAGTCGTGACATCGTCATCGGTGACTTCCACAGTGATGCGTTTCAGGCGTATGCCGGGACCAAAGCTGGCGGCAAGGTTTGCGGGGTCGACGCGCTGCACCGAACTGGGGTCGTCGATGTCGGTGAACGTCACAAGCAGCGGATAGTATCCGGCGGGAACCTCAGCAGGCGATTTGATGCCGTCGCCACTTGCAATCTTCTTGGTGCTGGCCATCCAGTCATAATCAAAGTCCGGGTCCATCGCGACCATCGAACTTACGGGCAGGACGTCATGACCAGACATGGCAACCGTCTTCAACAAAGCGAACAATGTCCGGCCGTCGGGCAAATCCACCGCAACCGCTTCACCACGAAACGTAAACCGTGATCCCTTGCCGCCAGCGACCAGATCACGCGAACCCGTCGTTTCAACTTCGTAAACCGACGATCCCGTCTTCAAGCCATCTGGCGTCTCCACCTCGACCGTCATCTTGAACCGATAGCTCGGATTTCCGGACAACCCGCACCCGCTAAGCAACGCCGCCGCACCGCCTACCAAAACCCCAAGCACCCCCCGCCGCGCCATCATGCTGCTGCCTTCTTTTCAACAAAGCGGCATGCCCATTCCAATCCGGGAACACAGTTTTTAATGCCATCGTTCGGGTTCGTCATAACCCGCGTCTTACCCATATAGTTGCTAACAAAGGGCTAAACCGCTTGACGAATCCCCGCCGCGGATATAACGGCCCGCTCATTCCACATGGGAAACGCACATACCGGTGCTGATCTTTGTCTTTTAGGCAACAGTGACGTTCTAGTTTCCCAGAGGCTCAACCGGAAGGAGAAGTACCATGG
>JBILOZ010000145.1:0-4710 GCA_044374245.1 Sphingorhabdus sp.
GCGCGGTCCCAATCAAGCGACATCTTGACCAGGTTAAGGGCAGCATCAATGCGGGCAACATAGCCTTCTGCGTCGGCGCGCATGGGGAAACTCCAAGGGAATGAAAAATGTCAGGCGCGGCCTTTAACCGAAACGCCCGCGAAGTCAAAGCCAGCTAATTGCGCGAACGTTCTTCGGCTTACCAAATTGGCGCCCCAATTTAGGACGACACGCCCTAAATCAGGCGGATGATTAGTATATTCCGCCCTCTTGCTGGATAAACTCCTGATCGCGTTTTGTCCCGACGCTGGTGCTCGCCGATGTCGACGATCGCGTTGCGCTATTGGACTGCGTCTCGGATGTTTCCTTGGGCTTGTCTTCGCGCGCAGCTAGCTCCTCTTGGCGAATGGAGCGTTTCGGTTCGGTCTCGGCCTTGAATGCTTCCCAAATCACCGCGCTCATGGGGTCTCTGCCCGGCCAAGCTCCATAGACGCGCTTTCCGCTCTTACGGTCGATGCGCACCAACCGGGTTCCCGCGGGCGCGATAAACGGTGTCTTTGGCATGCCAGCCATCGCGGACCGCGCAAATTGTTTGAAGATGGGGGCCGCAAGTGAACTGCCCTGCGCATAGCCACCCATATTCCGCGGCTGATCAAAGCCCAAATAAAGCCCTGCGACCAGATGCGGCGACCCGCCAATAAACCATACATTGGTGGGGCCAGTTGTCGTGCCGGTCTTGCCAAATAACGGGCGATCCAACTCGCGCAATGTGACCGCCGTGCCGCGTTCAATGACGCCTTCAAGCATATGGACGACTTGATAAGCGGTAATTGGGTCCATGACCTGTTTACCCGCGGCAGCAAAGCGCGGCATTGGCTTGCCGTTCCAATCCTTTGCGCGGCAGCCCTTGCAAGGTGTCCATTTGGCCGGAAAAATGACTTTACCTTTGCGGTTCTGCGCAAAATCGATGAGCGTCGGCTTCAATTCGCGGCCGTGATTGACCAGAATCGAATAGGCATTGACCATCTTCAGCACGGTGGTGTCACCAGCGCCCAAGGCATAAGAGAGATAATCCGGATAATCGCCGATGCCAAAATCGCGGAAGGTGTCGGTCACATTGTCCATACCCGATTCCGCCGCAGCACGCACGGTCATCAGGTTGCGCGATTGTTCAAGCCCCCAACGCATCGTTTGCGGCCCTGCGCCATTACCGGTGAAGTTCCGGAAGCATTTTTGGCCAAGCGATGCCCCTTGCCATACGCAATATGGTCCATCGACGATGATGGATGTCGGCGTCATGCCGTTATCAAGCGCCGTCGCATATACGAATGGCTTGATCGTAGAGCCTGGCTGACGTTGCGCCTGTGTTGCGCGGTTGAAACTGGAAATGCGGTTATCAAATCCACCTTGGATCGCCAAAACGCGGCCATTCAGTGGATTTTGCACCACCATGCCGCCGCCGACTTCTGGAACGCTGCGCACGGCGTAGCTATTCGTACCATTTGGCGCGACAGCGATAACATCGCCGGCTTTCATCGCGGACGGCGCGCCGTCTAACTGCGCAATGCTGCCATCGGCAAAGCCCACTTTGCCTTTACCCAAAGCGACGCCAGCGCGCCATTGGGCGTAATCAATGGCAATATTGGTCGCTGCAAATCTTGACGCCCATTTGTCGTCCGACACGTCGATCGTGCCCATATTGGCTTTCCACGCTTTGCCGGCGTTATAGCGCAGCAAACCGTCGCGCAGTGCCTGCGTCGCAAGTATCTGGTAATCGGCGTTCATCGATGAGCGCACCCACAGCCCGCCCGAATAGACGCTATAGCGTCCGTCGGCATCGGTTTCACCAAAGCGCTCAATGAGCTGGCGGCGTACTTCTTCCGCGAAATATCCGCCGACATTTTTATATCCGGTGCCGCGCTGTGCAACGAGGCCAAGCGGCTGGGCACGGGCGGCCACGAGTTGCGCGTCGGTGATCCATTCATTCTTGCGCATTTCGCCCAGCACCCAGTTGCGGCGGGCAATGGCAAGCTGTGCGTTCTTTGCGCGACCATAACGTTCTGGCGCCTTGGGCAAGATGGCAAGGAATGCCATTTCATGCAGCTGAAGCTGGTCCACGCTTTTCGCGAAATAGGCCTGCGCTGCGGCTTCCACGCCGAACGCCTGCCGACCGAGCGCAATTTCATTAAGGTATAGCGACAGGATCTGCGGCTTGGTCAGCGCGCTTTCAATGCGCTTGGCCAAAATCGCCTCTTTGACCTTGCGGGTGTAACTATACTCGTTCGTCAGCAACAGGTTTTTGGCGACCTGCTGCGTTATCGTCGAAGCACCGCGCGAGCGTTTGCTGCTGAAAATATTGTCAAAAATCGCCGAAACGATACCGGGATAATCGATACCGCCATGGCTGAAGAATGTTTTATCTTCTGCCGCGAGATAGGCCCGGACCAGTAATTGGGGGAAGTCGGCATATTCCAACTGAACGCGGCGTTCGCGGGCGTAGCTGTGAAATGGTTCTCCGTTAACGTCGCGTACCACCGTTGGCAGCGGCGATTCATATTCGATCAACGCTTCGGCATCGGGAAGATTGCGCGCAAAAAGCACCCAAAAAAGCAGGAGAAACAGAACAAACGCGCCAACACCGTAGGTCGCGCGCCGAAAACGTTTGCTTTGCCACCAGACCTGCCACTGGCCGATAAATCCTTCGGCTTCCCGTTTCAGCCTGTAGCTGATAGCAGTTGGCTCTTCAGTGGTCGGAGACGAGTTATCCATTATCGGCCCTCTCTAGCCGATTTGCCGTACAGGTCCAGAATCTTGTTCTGTAACTTGACGCGATTTTTATCGCACCGGCTGGTTATCGGCTCACGATCCTGCGTGCAAAGTGGATCTGAATGGCATTTGCCACTGCCCGTGCGACTTTTTGACGTCCGGTGGATGATGCCAGAAAGCTGACATCGGATGCATTGCTCAGATAACCTGTTTCGAACAACACCGACGGCGTATCTGGCGCATTGAGCACAATAAACGACGCAAAGCGGTGCGAATTTCCACGGATACGCATGTTCGGCGTTGCCTCACGCAGCAACAGTTTTGCGAAATCAGCGGACACATTCATGGTTTCGCGCTGCGTCAGATCAATGAGGATTGACGACACATTGGCATCAGCACCGCCCAGATTAACGCCGTTGAGGATGTTCGCCTTGTTTTCGCGGGCAGCAAGCCGCTGCGCCTCGCGATCGGACGCAATTTCGGACAGCGTATAAACAGTGCCGCCGCTGGCTTGCGGGTTTTGCGCGCTATCCGCGTGAATAGAAATGAACAGGTCGGCATTCAGCTTACGCGCGATCTGATATCTGTCCTGCAGCACGATAAATTTATCGCTGTCCCGCGTTAACGCAACGCGAACACGGCCGCTTTTGAGCATTTCATCGCGCACCGCCTTGGCAATTGCCAATGTGACATCTTTTTCGCGCTGCCCGCCATGTGGACTGATGGCGCCCGGGTCATGACCGCCATGCCCCGCGTCAATGACGACAAGCGGTAGGCTTGCATCCGCAGGGCCGCTTATTTTCGGCCGGCCTTTGCCGACGTTCGAGCGAATGGGTGCAGTAACTTCGTAACGCCGCTGCGGCGGCCCAGATCGAAATTGCACTGATGGCGCGATTTGGGTGGCCCGCGGTCCTAATACCCCCTGCAACGAAACGTCCGGAATGGCGCTGCCAATCGCGGGGGACGCGAAAACCGGCAAGGTGGCAAAAAGCGCAGCAGCGCGCATATAGCACTTAGGGTTTCTAGCCCTTGCCCTCGTCCAGAAAATTTTTTCGCCCACGCCCCGGCTCCGCCTACCTGATGAATGGATAGTAAGGCGTGGGCGGGTAAAGGCTGGTGTCCAGACGAGGTTAATGGCGCATTAAGGCTAAAAACCGGTTTTTCCGTCCATAATAGCAAGCTATTTCGCGCGATGCCCTTGCCGACAACCTGCAGGAGTGCTAGCGAATAGCTACAGGGAATTTCATCTGACCTTCCCGCCAATCCGCCTTCGGTTCTTTTCCGCTCGGCACATTAACAGGTTGACGCTGCATGAGGCATGATATTTCCACCAACGCCGCCCGCATAGGGACTGGCGCATGGGCTGGAAATCAAGCGCGCGCGATACACGCCCGCCATGCACAAGCAGCAGACGCAATTCTTTCATTCCCACCATATCGCCTTGCCGACAGGAGCGCTTCGCGTCCCGTCTGGCATTGCATCAACAATAAAGCGAGCGGCCTTTGGCTGACAACCGGGCGCCATGCTCGCTGGAGTAATATCAATGACAACGCGTATGCTAATCGATGCGCGGCACCGGGAGGAAACCCGGGTCGCAGTCGTCACAGGAAACCAGATTGAGGAATTTGATTTTGAATCGGCCGAGCACAAGCAGCTCAAAGGCAATATCTACCTCGCAAAAGTAACAAGAGTTGAACCTTCGCTTCAGGCGGCGTTCGTAGACTATGGTGGCAATCGCCACGGCTTTTTGGCGTTTGCCGAAATTCACCCCGATTATTACCAGATTCCGCGCGAAGACCGCGAGCGTTTGTTGGCTGAAGAAGCCGAAGCCGCCGCTGAAGAAGCTGCGCTGCGTGAGCAGGAAGAGGAAGAAAGCGACGAGCCTTCCGACATCATGCAGGGTTCTGCAGAGCGCGAAGACGACTCAACTGACCTGATTGAAGTCGATAGCGACGACAGTGTCGA
>JBILOZ010000001.1:0-54687 GCA_044374245.1 Sphingorhabdus sp.
TAAAGGACGGCACCCGCATCGACGGTCGCAGCACCACGCAAATCCGTCCAATCGTTTCGGAAACGCATTTCTTGCCACGCGCACATGGTTCTGCCTTGTTCACACGCGGCGAAACGCAAACCATCGCAACCTGCACCTTGGGCACCAAGGACGCAGAGCAGATGATCGACGGTCTTGGCGGTCTGCATTATGAAAACTTCATGCTGCATTACAACTTCCCACCCTACAGCGTTGGTGAAGTTGGCCGTTTCGGTGCGCCTGGTCGCCGCGAAGTTGGCCATGGTAAGCTTGCATGGCGTGCGCTGCACCCAGTGCTGCCAACCAAGGACGAGTTCCCGTACACAATCCGTTTGACCAGCGACATCACAGAGTCGAACGGCTCGTCGTCGATGGCATCGGTTTGCGGCGGAAGCCTCGCCATGATGGACGCAGGCGTACCCATCAAGCGTCCGGTTTCGGGTATCGCAATGGGTCTTATCCTTGAAGGTAAGGATTTTGCGATCCTCTCCGACATCTTGGGTGATGAAGATCATCTGGGTGATATGGATTTCAAGGTTGCTGGTACGTCAGAGGGCATCACCACGATGCAGATGGACATCAAGATTGCCGGTATTACCCGTGAAATCTTCGAAGCTGCATTGAACCAAGCTAAGGAAGGCCGCGCGCATATCCTTGGTGAAATGGCCAAAGCTTTGGGCGAAGCCCGCGGTGAATTGTCGGCGCACGCACCACGCATCGAAACCATGCAGATCGACAAAGCGAAGATCCGCGACATCATCGGTACCGGTGGTAAGGTTATTCGTGAAATCGTCGCCACAACGGGCGCCAAAGTCGACATCGATGATGAAGGTCTTATCAAGATCTCGTCGTCCGACGTTGCCCAGATTGAAGCTGCACGTAAGTGGATTTCCGGCATCGTTGAAGAAGCTGAAGTCGGCAAAATCTATGACGGCAAGGTCGTCAATCTCGTCGATTTCGGTGCGTTCGTAAACTTCATGGGTGGCAAGGACGGTCTCGTCCACGTCAGTGAAATGCGCAACGAGCGCGTTGAGAAGGTTACCGACGTCGTCAGCGAAGGCATGGACGTTAAGGTCAAGGTTCTTGAAATCGATCCACGTGGCAAGGTTCGCCTGTCGATGCGCGTCGTAGATCAGGAAACCGGTGAAGAACTGGAAGACACACGCCCGCCACGTGAAAAGAGCGAGCGCAGCGATCGTGGTCCCCGTCGTGAAGGCGGCGGACGCGGCGAAGGCCGTGGCGATCGCGGACCGCGTCGTGATGGCGGTGGTCGGGGTGAAGGCCGCGGCGACCGTGGTCCACGCCAAGAGCGTTCAGAAGGCGGAAACAACGGCGGGGGCGATCCCGACCATGTTCCAGCGTTCCTGAAGGACTAAGCCCGCGCGGCACACAGAACATCCTGCAAAAGGATTGGAGAGGAAAAGGGGTCGCTGCAGTGGCCCCTTTTTCGTTATGGGCATTGGCCGCCATTAATGCGCAAAGCCGGTTGCCCCCGAAGCTATCTCGGCTTCAGTTCATGCCCGATACAGCATCTCGCACTAACATGCGCAAAACCCTTGGCGACGGCCCCAAGAGTAACTAAGGACAATCCCATGAACAGAAAAATCCTTGTGTCCGCTGGCTTGCTGGCTTCGGTTTCCATGCTTTCGGGTTGCGCTATGCTTGGCCTTGGCGGCGGCGGTGCAAAGCCGGGCAGCAACACCCGTTATGTCGCGCGTGACGTCAACACGTTATATACTGCGGCAAAGGACAAGCTGGATAACAAGCAATATGAAGTTGCTGCCGCTTTGTTTGACGAAGTCGAACGCCAGCATCCATATTCGCCATGGGCCCGCCGCGCGCAGCTGATGAGCGCATTTAGCTATTACATGGCGCAGAAATATAACGAATCGATTCAATCGTCGCGCCGGTTCCTGTCGATCCATCCGGGTAACAAAGATGCGGCTTATGCATATTATCTGATCGCCTTGTCTTATTACGAACAGATGAGCGATGTGACCCACGATCAGAAGATTTCGGAGCAGGCATTGGCGGCATTGGGTGAAGTGCAACGTCGCTATCCCAATTCGCGCTATTCAGCTGACGCCACGTTGAAAATCGATCTTGTGCGTGACCATTTGGCGGGCAAGGAAATGGAGATTGGCCGTTTCTATCAACGTCGTGCCCTGTGGCTCGCATCCTCTTTGCGTTTCCGCGAAGTTGTCGACAAGTTTGATACGACAACGCATACGCCAGAGGCTTTGTACCGTTTGACCGAAAGCTATTTGGCGATGGGCGTGCCGGAAGAGGCGAAGAAAGCAGCGGCTGTGCTTGGTGCCAACTACCCCGGTAGCGAATGGTATCAGCGCGCTTATGACCTGATGCAGAAGAACGCGCCCGCCGCGTAATGACATGCTAACGGGGCTGTCGATCCGCGATGTGGTGCTGATCGAGGCGCTAGACCTTGAATTCGCAAACGGCCTTGGTGTGTTAACCGGGGAGACGGGTGCGGGTAAGTCTATCTTGCTGGACGCTCTGGGCCTTGCGCTGGGTGCGCGCGCCGATAGCGGCCTCGTGCGTGCAGGCGCTGATAAGGCGCAAGTGACGGCAAGCTTTGATGCGCCAGCCAATGTGGTCGCGTTGCTGGGCGAAAATGACATTGAAATCGACGTAGGCGAGCCGCTGCTGATCCGCCGTTCGGTTAAGGCCGATGGCGGCAGTAAGGCGTTCATAAATGATCAGCCTTGCTCTGCGGCTTTGTTGCGCGATGTCGGGGCATCTTTGGTTGAAATACACGGGCAGCATGATGATCGCGGCTTGTTAAACCCGCGCGGGCATCGGGCGCTGCTTGACGCCTTTGGCCGATGCGACACCGCAACAGTCGCGGCCAATTTTACGTCATGGCATGAGGCGAAAGTCCGGCTTGATATCGCACGCGAAGCTTTGGAAAATGCCGCGCGCGATCAAGAGTGGCTTGAGCATGCGGTGGCGGAACTTGCTGCCTTTAATCCCCAGCCGGGCGAGGAAGAGGAGCTGGCTGGCGAGCGGTCGGACATGCAAAAGGGCGAGCGCATCGCCGAAGATTTGAAGGCGGTGCTCGAAAGCTTTGACGGCCCCAAAAGCGGCCTTGCGCTTATCCGGTCTGCGGCACGCAAGCTTGATCGCTTGGCGGATGCCCATCCGTTGCTGGCAGAAGCGCTGACATCGCTTGACCGTGCCGTGATTGAGGCAAGCGAAGCCGAAGACAAGTTAAATGCGGCTGCGCGGGCAATTGAATATGAACCAGCACGCCTCGATGAAATTGAGGAGCGCCTGTTCGAATTGCGCGCGCTGGCCCGTAAGCACAATGTCGCGCCCGACGGCATCATTGCCCTGCAGGAGCGTCTGACCGCGCAGCTTCAGTCGATTGAGGCCGGTGGTGAGGGGCTCGCTCTGTTAGAGGCTGAGGTCGCTGCAAAACACGCGGCCTATGTCACATCCGCCACGGCACTGTCGGAAACGCGGCGTGCGTCAGCAGCGAAGCTGGATGCCGCGGTTAAGGTGGAATTGGCGCCGTTAAAGCTGGATGCTGCGCAATTCCAAACATCTGTCGAGCAGCTTGCCGAAGACCGCTGGGCCGCGTCGGGCATGGACCGCGTCGAGTTTTTGATTTCGACAAACCCCGGCGCACCATTCGCGCCGCTGGCCAAAATTGCATCAGGTGGCGAACTGTCGCGCTTCATCCTCGCGCTGAAAGTCGCGTTGGCGGAAGAGGGCGGGGCAGCGACGATTATCTTTGATGAAATCGACCGCGGCGTCGGCGGTGCTGTGGCGGCGGCCATCGGCGAGCGGCTTGCGCGCTTGGCCCAACATACGCAGCTGCTCGCGGTAACGCATAGTCCGCAGGTCGCGGCAAAAGGCAAGGCGCATTACTTCATCGCCAAATCCAGCCAAGGGACGGTGACGCGCACGGGCGTAGTCTTGCTGGATCATGACGCGCGCAGCCAAGAAATCGCCCGGATGCTTTCGGGTGCAGAAGTGACGGACGAAGCGCGCGCGCAAGCAAAGCGTCTTTTGGAGGTTGTGTGAAGAAAATAGGTTTGATTTTTGCGGTGTTGCTGACTGGCTGCACGACCACGGAACCCGCAGCGCTGCCGGCCGATGAGTTTTTTCGTGAACTTTCCGCGCTATGCGGCAAGTCATTTGAAGGAAAATTGGCGGCGGGCGATGACAGCGACGCTAGCTTTAATTCGGCCAAGATGCGCGCGCATGTCCGCGAATGTTCATCGCGCGAAGTTCGGATCGCATTTGATGTTGGCGAAGATAAATCGCGTACATGGATTATCAGCAAGACAGACAATGGCCTGCGTCTGAAACATCGCCATATGTTAAAGGATGGGACCGAAGACCCAGTATCCCAATATGGCGGCGATACCGTGACGTCAGGCAGCGTCATGCGGCAAGAGTTCCCTGCGGATGCCTTTTCCAAAGACATGTTCACCAAAGAAGGGCGAACTGTATCAAATGCCAATATCTGGGCGTTTGAAGTTACTCCACGACAAGTCCTGACATATGAACTGGCAAGGCCGGGGCGGTTGTTCCGGGTTTCATTTGACCTTACGAAGCCGGTTTCTGGAGCCGGTGAGTGACAGAAGCAGACGCTGCCAATGAGCTGATGCGGTTGGCGAAACAGATTGCCCATCACAACAAGCGCTATCATGCCGAAGACACGCCTGAAATCTCGGACGCGGAATATGATGCGTTGGTGCGGCGCAATAATGAGTTAGAGGCGGCTTTCCCGCATCTTGTGCGTGCCGATAGCCCCAATAAATTGGTTGGCGCGGCTGTAGACGGTTCGGGCCTGAAGAAAATCACACATGCCAAGCGCATGATGAGCCTCGACAATGCTTTTGAGGCGCAAGATGTGCATGATTTCGTGGCGCGTGTCCGGCGCTTTCTAAACCTCGCGCCTGATGCGGATGTTGCGTTGACGGCGGAGGACAAGATTGACGGCCTTTCGCTCTCCTTGCGGTACGAAAAAGGGCATCTGATTCAGGCCGCAACACGCGGCGACGGCAGCGTCGGTGAGGATGTGACAGCTAATGTCGCCTATATCTCGGACATCCCGCAGCAGTTGCACGGTGATGTGCCCGAGATTTTCGAGATACGCGGCGAGGTCTATATGGCCAAGTCTGACTTTGCGGCGATAAACGAAGCGCAAAAGGCGAAGGACGGGAAGCTGTTTGCCAACCCGCGCAATGCGGCGGCGGGGTCATTGCGGCAGAAAGATGCCAAGGTTACCGCGTCACGGCCGTTGCGTTTCCTTGCGCATGGCTGGGGTGAGGTTAGTGGCCTGCCAGCCGAGACCCAAAGCGGCGTCATGGCCGCCATTGCGGCCTGGGGTGTGCCCGTGTCGCCATTGCTCGTCCGCGTGCCGCATAGCGATGATGCGCTGGCCCATTACGCGGGCATTGAACGTCAGCGCGCTGACTTGCCCTATGATATTGACGGCGTGGTCTACAAGGTTGACCGGCTTGAATGGCAGGAACGGCTTGGCTTTGTCGCAAAATCCCCGCGCTGGGCGATTGCGCATAAATTTCCTGCTGAACAGGCCGAAACAACGCTTGAGCTTATCGATATCCAAGTCGGACGAACGGGCAAGTTGACGCCCGTGGGTCGCCTGACCCCAGTGACGGTGGGCGGCGTCGTTGTGTCCAACGTAACTTTGCACAACCGCGATGAAATTGCCCGATTGGGCGTGCGCCCCGGGGATCGCATTGTCGTGCAAAGGGCAGGGGACGTTATTCCCCAGATCGTCGAAAACCTGACACGCGATGCAGATCGCGCGCCTTATACATTTCCATCGCAATGCCCCGAATGCGGTTCGGAAGCCGTCGCCGAAGAGGGCGAAGTCGATGTGCGTTGCACGGGCGGGCTGATTTGTCCGGCCCAGCGTGTCCAGCGGCTTATCCACTTTGTCAGCCGTGGTGCGCTGGATATTGAGGGGCTTGGCGAGAAAACCATTCAAGAGTTTTTCGATCTGGGTTGGCTCGAAAGTCCCGCAGATATTTTCAGGTTGAAGGCCCGCCGTGCAGATATTTTATCGCGCGACGGATGGCAGGATAAGTCTGTGGATAACCTGTTGGCAGCGATTGAGGCGAAGCGCGCGCCCGATGGCGCCAAATTGCTCTTTGGGCTTGGTATTCGCCATATCGGCGCGGTCACTGCGCGCGATTTGTTTAAGGCTTTCGGGACGGTACAAGAGGTTGGTAACGTCGGGCTGCGTTTGGCGCAGGGAGATGAAGCGGCCGTCGCGGATATCACCGCGATTGACGGCGTTGGCGGGGCAGTTGCCGAGGCACTTGGCGATTTCTTCCACGAACCGCACAATATGTCGGTGTGGAATGATCTTTTGAGCGAAATTGCGCCGCCTGCTTATGTTTCAAATGTCCGTGAAAGCACGTGGACGGGTAAAAATATCGTGTTCACTGGAAAGCTTGAAACCATGAGCCGGGATGAGGCGAAGGCCCAAGCGGAAGCACTTGGCGCAAAATCTGCTGGATCGGTGAGTGCAAAGACCGACTTGGTCGTGGCAGGCCCCGGGGCGGGGTCGAAGCTGAAACAGGCCACGGCCCTTGGCATTCAAGTCATTGATGAGGCGGAATGGGCCCGCATTGTGGCGGAGGCTTAGCGGGCGCCTGCAACGTCTTGTGAACTGATGAGATCGCTACCAACGCGGTTGATGCAAAACAGTTTCAAGTGTAACTAATTGCCATGGATAGCTCGAGCCATGTTTATGACGCGCCGCCTGCCGGCGCAAATGCCGATTGGACCGTGCCCCAAAACTGGGACGCCTTTGGCGCTGATGAACATGCGCTGTGGGACCGGCTATTTGCGCGCCAAACCGCGATGTTACCGGGCCGTGCGGCGGACGCGTTTCTGCGCGGGATCGATGTTCTTAAGCTAACGCGTCCCGGCATTCCCGATTATCGCGAATTGAACGCGCGTTTGATGGCGGCGACCGGTTGGCAAATCGTTGCCGTGCCGGGCTTGGTTCCCGACGACGTGTTTTTTGACCATCTCGCCAATCGCCGTTTTCCCGCAGGCAATTTTATCCGCACGCCGGAGCAGCTGGATTATCTGCAAGAGCCCGACATTTTCCATGATGTTTTCGGGCATGTGCCCATGTTGGCCGACCCGGTATTTGCCGATTATATGGTGGCTTATGGCAAAGGCGGTTTGCGCTCGCGCGGTTTTGGGGCACTTGACCATCTCGCGCGGCTATATTGGTATACGGTGGAGTTCGGCCTTATTCAGCAGGCGGATGGCTTGCGGATTTACGGCGCGGGAATTGTTTCAAGCTATGCAGAGAGCATTTTTGCGCTGGAGGACCCAAGTCCCAACCGGATCGCTTTTGACCTGCTGCGCGTGATGCGCAGCCATTACCGCATTGATGATTTTCAACAGAACTATTTTGTGGTCGCCAGCATGGAACAGTTGCTTCAGGTGACTGTCGAGACCGATTTCGCGCCCTTATATCAACGGCTCGAATCCTTGCCCGACATATTGGTTGGCGAAACCATTGCCGAAGATGCCCTTATCACCAAGGGTACGCAGGAATATGTGAAGGGCGCCAGTCGTTACCAGGTTCCAAAATCACCCGGCGGCTGACTGGTGCGGCCTGAAGCGCGCAGCGGACGTTGCCAGCCATAATTGCGGCGCTTGACGAGCCACAGGCATGGCCAATCGCCCATATCCTTGCGTTTTTGCAGTCGAAAGCCGTGCAGGCGATATGCCCGCGTGACGGCTTCTGCCTGTGTATTCAGCAAGCCTGCCAATATCAGCGAGCCACCTTCGCGCAATATGGCCGATAGCGAGGGTGCAAGTTCGATTAACGGGCCCGCCAAAATATTGGCGATCACCAAGTCATAAGGTGCGCGGGCGGTGATGAGGTCGTGCGCTGTCCCTGCGGCGACACACAGCGCCAACTGACCCTGCGCGACGCCACATGGGACGTTGTTGACCACGGCATTGGCCGCAGTGACATCAATGCTGACCGGGTCGATATCCGATGCCGTCAAATACGCCTTCGGCCACAACACATGCGCGGCAAATGCGAGCAGGCCAGTGCCGGTCCCGATGTCGGCAATAAGGTCAAAGCGTTTGCCGGCACGTTTCATTCGGTCGAGCATATCAAGACAGCCGCTGGTCGTTTCATGTCCGCCCGTGCCAAAGGCGCGGCTAGCCTCGATCTGGAATGGGGTTGCGCCGTCGGGCACTGTGCCTTTGTTGGCCATTGTGTGGACATAGAAGCGCCCGGCATGCACTGGCTGAAGCCCTTGCTGGCTCATGACGACCCAGTCGGCATCGGGAAGTTTTTCAACCACCGCCTTTGCGTCGGCCGCACTGGGCAAGCGGATTTGGATGGCGGCGATCACCTGAGCATTTGGTTTTTCGTTAAAATAAGCTTCAAGCCGCCATTTCTCGTCGTTGAAGGCTTCGACCTCGTCCGCAACGATGGTCGGCATGGGTTCCAATGCGGCCAGCCACTCATCGTCATGGTGCAGTTCTTCCGCTTCGTTGCGGGTGCAGGGCAGGGTAACCTTCCAGCTCATTGTGCTGCTTCTTTTGCTAACCGGGCGTCGAGCCGCTCCATGGCTGCTTTCGCATAATTTGCACAGCCTGCAGGGTCGGCCAGAGGTTCCTTGCCCGAAACGCGCTCAAAGAAACGCGATTGCGCGGGGTGTGGGGCAATCAGGACGTCGCATGGGCTTAGCTCAGAAACGCGTTTCATGGTCGCCCTTAACACCGCCACATATTCTGGGTGGTCGGTAAATCGGTACGCATCAGCCGAGACGGCGCCCAGGCTGTCGGCGAAAACAAACTGGTGACAGGTCGCGCCTTCGCATGATTTCCAGGTCCAGCTCGTTCCACCCGGGGCGTGGCCGGGCGTGGCGACGGCCGTCATTTTTATCGGGCCAAGGGTGATGGTTTCACCGTCGCGGACGATCTGGTCGACCTTTATGCCGGCGAAAGGCGGCAATATATCCAATTGCGGGTCTGTGGGGTCCGAAATACCGGTCTCCAGACTTTTGCGCGCTTCTGCCCGTGCCAACATGCGGGCACCGGTAATGCTCTTCAGCGCTGCAAGTCCGCCAACATGATCATAATGTTCATGACTGCTGACCAGATATTTCACATCGGTCGGTTGGAAACCAAGCCTACGGATATTGTCGGCAATGAACGGCGCCGCTTCGGCGGTCGCACCGTCGATGAGGATATGACCTTTGGGTGACGTGACGAGCAATGACACGATGCCGCATGTGCCCACCATATACACATTGGCGAATATATGTGCAGGCGGGGCAGGGTCGCTCCAGCCGTCACGGCCTTGGCACTGTGACGCGAGTGTGGTTCCACTGCTCATGGTTTTGACCGCTGGCACCGGTGCGCAGGCCGTTAGGGCCAATGCCAATAGGGCGCCCAGCTTAGCGTACATAGCTCGCGCCATTTATATCCAATACCGCACCCGTCATCGAAGGCGGCGCATCCAGTGCACAGAATTTCACCATAGCCGCGACTTCGTCGGGATCAGCGACCTTCCCAAGCGGAATATCGGCGAGCAGCTTATCGCCGCCACGGCTTGCGAGATAATCGTCCGCCATGCCGGTCATGGTAAATCCGGGGCATATGGCAAAGGCATAGATTTTTTGGGCCGCGTAAGCGCGGGCAATCGTCTTGGTCATGGCGACCATGCCAGCCTTTGATGCCGCATAATGCCAATGGGCCGGGCTATCCCCGCGATGCGCGGCGCGGCTGGCGATGTTGACGATCCTGCCACTCGCGTTCGATTCCTGCCAATGCAGGACAGCGCGGCGGCACAAGTCCGCACTGGCCGTCAGGTTGATCTGCATGGTCCGGTTCCAATACGCGAACCATTGCTCGTCCGAGGCCGAAATCGGGTTTTGCTCAAATATCCCGGCATTGTTGATCAATACATCCACACGGCCGTCAAGGCGATCAAGCGCATGGTTCCAAAGCCGTTGTGGCGTTGCGGGATCGCTTAGATCGCCATCTGTGCTGGACAGCGCCAGCACGGAAGTCGTTGCGGGGTCAAAGCTGGCGGCGGCAGCAGCGCCGATGCCGCGTGATGCGCCGGTGATAAGGATATGGGTTTTCATCCGCGCTGCTTTTCACAGCGCCGACAAAATTTCAACCGAAGTTATCGGATGAGGTTTCCAACAAAGCGCGTGGCATTGGCTTGAAGCGATGAGATTTTCTCATTTACTTCGCTAAATCCGCCTTCAAGCTGCATGATTTCCGACACCACATTTTCCGTATCGCTGCGGATGGCGGAGATGGTGTTCGACATTAAATCGGCGGCCAAAGCGGTTTCATCAACTGACGCAGTAATCATCGTCACCGTTTGTGCTTGGTCCTCCATCGCCCGCCGGATGCGTTCGGCAGACATGCGCACTTCGTCAACGGTTTCGCGGATGGATGCGTTTGATTCAACCGACGCCTTTGTCGCACTTTGAATGGATGAAATCTTCTGCGCAATTTCGTCCGTTGCCTGCGCTGTTTGATTTGCGAGGCTTTTGACTTCCTGCGCGACCACGGCAAAACCACGGCCCGCATCGCCTGCGCGT
The DNA here is from genome assembly GCA_044374245.1 of Sphingorhabdus sp. Taxonomy (GTDB): domain Bacteria; phylum Pseudomonadota; class Alphaproteobacteria; order Sphingomonadales; family Sphingomonadaceae; genus Sphingorhabdus_B. The sequence continues at coordinate 10,626 of JBILOZ010000001.1, forward strand.
GCAGCTTCGATCGTGGCGTTCAACGCAAGTAAGTTGGTTTGCCCCGCGATCTCGCGGATAAGGCCCAATATAGATTCGATAGATTGGGATTGTTCGGACAGCGTGTCGGTCGCCACTGCACCCTTTGTTGCCACGGCGGCGGCTCGGTTTGCAACGTCGGCTGCGGTCTCCACTTCTGTCCGCGCATCTTCAATAGCGCGGATGAGGCCTGCGGCAGTTTGGGCTGCTTCGCGCATGGCGACTGCAGATTGTTCAGACGCTGCAGCAACTTCCGACGCCTTGGACAGCATGCCGTTCGCCATTTGCGAGCTGCTCGCGGCTTGTTGGCGCAATACGGCTGTGCGGTCAGCAACCTCATGTGCAGCAATGCCAATGTCGGATTCAAACTGCGCCGACTGTTCCCGCCGGCGTGTCGCGTTCTGATTGGCGCTATATGACGTATAGCACATCGCCATGATCGACAGTTCCAGACCGGTCGCGGTCAGAACCGCAGCTGCAAGATCCTGATAGTCTTGCTGTTCGACGCCATATACTTCACCGAGCATCTTGAGTGTGAAGGCGTTGACGCGCGTCGACGCTGCATTGACGTTCTCAAGCGGGATGCCGCGCTGGCACGAATCCATGATTTGACGGGTTAGAAACTTTGACCATTCAGCGCCTTCGATATCGCTAAGGCGCTTCTCAATAAAGGCCGCTGTTTTGAGCCGGGCTTTTTCAACATTTTCGGAATCCTGCATTTCGGGAAACTTGCCCATGCGGGTCCAATAATCCCAATAATAGCTGCTAATATCGTATAGTCGGTCTTTCAAAAGCTCACCGACCTTGCGGCAGCGGGGCGCAAAGTTTTTGTCTTCGGCAAACACATCAATAATCGCCTGGACGTCCGATTGTTCAATGTCCCGTTTCTCTGCCATTGTTGCGTTCCTGTGTCATGGTCTTCCGCAATGCGGACCGATTTTCCATGTTTAAGCGGTAAATGGTTAATAGGCGGTTATTGCCCGAACGCCTTCGATGCTCTGGCTCCGATTTGTGCGAACTTGTGATTGAACAAATCCATCATCTCAATGCGCGATTCTGACGGCGGAGGCCTTGCGCCACGCCATTAAACGATTAAAGAGCGACGCTTAATATAGGCCGCGCTTAAATGAAGGACGCTGAAATCATGGCGAAAAACCCGAACCGCCCGTTATCACCGCATTTGCAGGTGTATCGCTGGTCACCGCAGATGGCGATTTCGATTTTCCACCGCGCAACAGGATTCATTCTCGCGACGGTCGGTATGATCACTTTACTGTGGTGGTTGTCCGCAATTGGCGGTGGCGCGGAAAGCTATGCGACTTTTCAAAAATATGTTGTCTCCGCAGGCGAAAGCGCAACTGGTTTTGAAGCTGCGGTCAACTGGTTCTTCCGGCTTTTGGGTCTGGCTGTGACCTTCAGCTTTTTCCAGCATCTTGCCTCGGGCATTCGCCACCTTGTTTTGGATATTGGCGCTGGTTACGAATTGAAGACGAACCGTACCTGGGCTTCGGCTGCATTCATTGCGGCCTTTTTTGCAACTGCATTCGTTGTCCTGTTTGTGGCATCGCGCTTTCTGGGAGTTTGATGATGGACAGTAGAACATATATCGGACGCGTGCGCGGGCTGGGTTCAGCAAAGCATGGCGGCGAACATTGGTTGAAACAGCGGCTGACTGCGATTGGCAACATTTTGCTGACCACGTGGCTCGTTGTCTCGCTGCTTCTTATGCCGAATTTTGATCAAGCAACCTTGGCGCAATGGCTGGCTCAGCCAACGGTTGCGGTTCCGATGATATTGATGATCGTTAACATTTTTTCGCACGCGCGCCTTGGTCTTCAGGTTTTGATCGAAGATTATGTGCATGACGAAGGATTGAAGTTTGGCGCAATGGCGCTTCTCAACTTCTATGTCGTCGCCAGCGCCGTGTTTGGCATTTTCGTCGTAGCAAAATTAGCATTTACCGGAGCATCCGCCTGATGTCAGACGCTTACAAGATTATCGACCATACCTATGACACGGTTGTTGTCGGAGCCGGCGGCTCTGGCTTGCGCGCCACGATGGGCAGCGCTGAAGCCGGTTTGAAAACAGCCTGTATCACGAAGGTTTTTCCCACCCGTTCGCATACGGTTGCGGCGCAGGGCGGAATTGCAGCGTCGCTTGGTAACAACTCGCCGGACCATTGGACCTGGCACATGTACGACACCGTAAAGGGTTCGGACTGGTTGGGTGACCAAGACGCAATCGAATATATGGTGCGTGAAGCGCCTGCCGCGGTGTATGAGCTTGAGCATGCCGGCGTTCCGTTTAGCCGCAATGCCGACGGCACAATTTACCAGCGCCCCTTTGGCGGCCACATGCAGAATATGGGCGAAGGCCCCCCCGTTCAGCGTACCGCCGCAGCGGCCGACCGCACCGGTCACGCCATGTTGCACAGCCTGTATCAGCAGAGCCTGAAATATGACGCGGATTTCTTCATCGAATATTTCGCGCTCGATCTGATTATGGAAAATGGCGAATGCCGCGGCGTTATCGCCATGTGCATGGAAGATGGCACCATTCACCGTTTCAAAAGCCATGCCGTCGTGCTGGCAACCGGCGGATATGGCCGTGCCTATTTCTCCGCAACTTCGGCGCATACCTGCACCGGTGACGGTGGTGGCATGGTGCTGCGCGCCGGGCTTCCGCTTCAGGATATGGAATTCGTGCAATTCCACCCGACCGGTATTTATGGCGCTGGCGTTCTCATCACTGAAGGCGCGCGCGGCGAGGGCGGATATCTGACCAACAGCGAAGGTGAGCGCTTCATGGAGCGTTATGCGCCGTCCGCTAAGGACTTGGCATCGCGCGACGTTGTCAGCCGTTCAATGGCGCTGGAAATGCGTGAAGGCCGCGGCGTCGGCCCGCATAAGGACCATATCTATCTGCATCTCGACCATATCGACCCCAAGGTTTTGGCCCAGCGCTTGCCCGGCATCACCGAAAGCGGAAAGATTTTCGCTGGCGTCGATCTGACACGCCAACCACTGCCCGTGACACCAACGGTTCACTATAATATGGGCGGAATTCCGTGCAATTATCATGGTCAGGTGGTCACCAAGGTTGGTGATGATCCCGAAGTCATCGTGCGCGGCCTTTACGCGGTTGGCGAAGCAGCATGCGTTTCGGTGCATGGCGCAAACCGGCTTGGTTCAAATTCGTTGATCGATCTGGTGGTATTCGGACGCGCAACGGGCTTGCATTTGAAATCGTCGTTGACGCCCGGTGCACCGCACAAGGCGCTGCCGAAGGATGCTGCCGATTTGGCGTTGACCCGCGTCGACAAGTTCCGTGCAGCAAAGGGCGGTTCGCCGACTGCAGACATTCGTTTGCAAATGCAGCGGACAATGCAAAAGCATGCTGCGGTGTTCCGCGACACAGCATTGCTGGCCGAAGGCGTTACCGAGATGCAAAAGGTCAATCAGCGTTTGGCCGACGTGCACGTCACCGACCGCAGCATGATCTGGAACACCGACCTCATCGAAACGCTGGAGCTCGACAATTTGATGGCGCAGGCTGTGTGCACCATCGAAAGCGCCAACAACCGCAAGGAAAGCCGCGGCGCGCATGCGCATGAGGATTATCCAGAGCGCGACGATGAAAACTGGATGAAGCACACGGCTTCATGGTTCGAAGGTTGGGGCGGATCCGGCGGCGCGGTGAAAATCGACTACCGCCCAGTGCATGATTATACGCTGACCGACGAGGCAGAATATATCAAGCCAAAGCCACGCGTTTATTAAGAATGCATGGCTAGTTCAATTGTCTGGGGCGGGTTTGAGTTTGGCACGGCAGCTGAGGTCGTGCTGGCCGAACTGCCTCAAGCGCGACAACGAACCGATTGTATTGAAATGCCCATCAGCAGTTTTGGCGCCGATTTCGATGTGATGTTCGAATTCGACGATAATGGACTATCGATGGTGAAAATAAGCTTCGTCAGGGCGCTGTCCACGACATTTGATCGTCTATTGACGACAATAGTGCATCAAATTTCCTTGAATCATGGAAGAGGGGAACGGCGCTATACATTTGAACGTGAATACCGAAAGCGTTGGGTCGACCGAGGCGTAGTGGTAAACATGCTTGCTCTTGATGATCCTGATTTGCCGGTTTTGTGCGTAGAGTATTCGAAATCAAAAATTTTAGATGCTCAACTGTGGGCATATAAAAATCGTACATGATTTTGTTTTAGCCTCAATTTAAATAGCTCCAAGCCTATGCCGGGGAGATAGAATTTAGAGGGCTTTGAAAACCTCCGCTGCAATCTCTACGCTTCGCTTGCGCTTTTCATGGTCAAACACCGAACAGGCGACGATAATTTCGTCCGCTTGCGTGCGTGCCAAAAACGCTTTGACGCCCGCCTTTACAGTGTCAGCGGAACCGATTGCGCTTGCGGATAATATGTCGTTCAACGCTGACGTAAATTGCGGGGGCAGCGACGCCACATAGCCTTCGACCGGCGGCGGCATTTGGCGCGGGTTGCCCTTGCGTAAGGCGACGAAGCTTTGCATCAATGAGCTGGCCAAAAACTCCGCTTCTGCATCGGTTTCGCCGGCGATGATGTTGAATGCGGCCATCGCATAGGGTTTGTCCAATATGGCGCTTGGCCTGAAATGGCTGCGATAGATGTGCAGGGCTTCATCCAGCATTTGCGGTGCAAAGTGGCTGGCGAACGCGAAGGGCAGGCCAAGTGCAGCAGCGACTTGCGCGCCGTAGAGGCTGCTGCCCAATATATAGAGTTGCACATTTGCGCCCGCGCCGGGTGTCGCGACGATGCCTGTTTGGCCATCATCGGCGAAATAGCTTTGCAACTCCATCACATCGCGTGGGAACGCGTTCGGGTCGCTGTCCAATGTCCGGCGGATCGCTGCGGCAACGCGTTGGTCACTGCCGGGCGCACGGCCCAATCCAAGGTCGATCCTGCCGGGGTAAAGCGCGTCCAAGGTGCCAAATTGCTCGGCGATGACCAATGGCGCATGGTTGGGCAACATGATGCCGCCTGAACCAACGCGGATGGATTTGGTCGCCACAGCAATATGCCCGATGACGACGCTGGTGGCCGCGCTGGCGATCCCGCGCATCCCATGATGTTCGGCAACCCAATAGCGGCTGAAGCCCAAAGTTTCGGCGTGGGCGGCAAGGTCTGCGGCATTGGCGAGCGCGTCAGCCACTGAGCCACCTTCGACAACGGGAACAAGGTCAAGCAAAGAGTAATTGGTCATGAACCCTAAATGGGTGTGTTCACGCGCAAAGCCAAGCGCAATCGACTATCGGGTGAAGGCGTGTATAAAATGCGCATGATCACCGCGCTGTTCCTTCCCTTTCTTATCACCACAATGCTGATTGAGCTGACCCCGGGACCGAACATGGCATGGCTTGCCTTGACCAGCGCGACGCAAGGCAAGCGGTCGGGTTTTGCCGCGGTCGCGGGCATTGCAACGGGCCTTGCGATCCTTGCGTTGGCTTCGGCAATGGGGCTTGCCGCGCTCGCAGCCCAGTCGCCTTTCGCCTTTAGTTTGCTGCGCTATGCAGGCGTGGCCTATTTGCTCTGGCTCGCATGGCAAACATGGGTTGGGGAGAAAGAAGTTGGGGCCAACCACATAGACGCGACGGCCATGGCGGCATGGTTCCGCCACGGCTTGCTGCTAAATTTGCTGAACCCAAAAGCTGCGGTGTTTTTTGTCACGGTCCTGCCAGCCTATATCGTAACGAAGGCACCGATTGCTCCACAAACCATGCTGCTGTCCGCCAGCTACGTCGCTATTGCGACAGCGGTGCACCTCGTCATCGTTACGTTGACAGCGCAGGCGCATGGATGGATGACTGTAGGCAACCGTCGGAACCAAGTGCGCCGTATATTTGCCGTGCTCTTGGCGATAGTCGCAATCTGGTTCTTGGTTAGCACGCGCTAACGCTGTTTTCCTGACGTTGCAGGCGCGCGCAAAAGCCTAGCGATAACGCAACATAGAGCGGTTAAGCTGCGCGACGGAATTGACGCCCATCAATCGCATGTCCCGATCAATTTCGTCTCGCAATTTGCCAACGATACGTTCGACACCCGGTTGGCCAGCTGCGGCCAATGCATAAAGATATAGCCGTCCGCCCGAGCATACCGTGGCTCCTGCTGCCAGCGCCTTCAATACATGGCTGCCGCGCTGCACGCCGCCGTCACAGATGATGTCGATCTTACCGCCAACGGCGTCGGCGATTTCGGAAATCTGGTCAAATGGCGACCGCGATCCGTCCAATTGCCGCCCGCCATGGTTGGATACCATGATCGCCGTCGCGCCGATGTCGACCGCCCGCTTGGCATCATCAACGGACATGATACCTTTCAAGCAAAATTCGCCGCCCCAGTCGGACCGGACTTTCTCCGCCATTTTCCAGTCCATCGACGTGTCGAGCATGGTGTTGAAATATTCGGCCACAGACACCGCGACATTGGTCCCTGCGTCAACATGCGTTTGCAGGTTGGGCAGCGAGAATTTCTCCCGGAACATATAGTTCAGCGCCCATGCTGGATGGATTGCGTAGCTCAGCACCGATGCAGGCGTGAAGCGCGGGGGCGAGGTGAACCCACTGCGCAGGCAGCGTTCCCGATTGCCCGACACGATCGTATCGACGGTCAACGCGATGGCATCAAATTTCGCGGCTTTACAGCGTTCGATCATCGACGCGTTCAGGCCTTTGTCTTTGTGGATATAGAGCTGAAACAGCTTGGGCGTCTTGATGCGTTCGCCGACTTCCTCAATGCTGACCGTGGCAAGCGAGGAAATGCCGAACCATGTGTTAAACTGCTGAGCCACAGCGGCAACGGCGCGTTCACCCTGCCAATGGAATAAGCGTTGCAACGCGGTGGGCGATAGCATCAGCGGCATGGCAATTTCTTTGCCCATGACCCGCACTTTTGTGTCGATATCTGAAACGCCCGCGAGCACATTGGGCACAAGGTCGCAGTCGTCGAACGACGCACTGTTACGACCTTTCGTCCGCTCATCATCGGCTGCGCCGTCGATATAGTTGAAGATAGGCGACGGCAGGCGTGACTTCGCCAGCTGGCGAAAATCGGCGACATTATGACAATCATTCAAACGCATGCGGCGCTTATGACAGGCCTTTTATATAATTGCACCTATTTGGTCTTGGCATTCTGCCATATTGTCCTGCACCAATATTGCGTTTAGCGATGTTCAACGCAAATAACGTCCATCCCTAATGCAAAGGCTATCTCCCATGTTCCTCCAAGGCAAAACGGCGCTTATCACGGGTTCAACATCTGGCATTGGATTGGGCTATGCGCGTGCACTGGCGGCCGAGGGCGCCAATGTGATGATCAACGGTTTTGGTGATGCGGATGCCATACAAGGCTATGTCGCGGAACTCGCCGCGGCAAGCGGTGGCGAAGCACTCCATTCTGGCGCGGATATGATGAAGCCAGATGAAATCAGGGCGATGGTCGCCGAATGTAGCGAGAAACTGGGATCGCCCGATATTTTGATCAACAATGCGGGTATTCAGCATGTCGCCCCGGTTGATGAATTCCCGGAAGACAAATGGGACGCAATCATGTCGATCATCTTGTCGTCCGCATTCCATACCACGAAAGCTGCCTTGCCCGCGATGAAGGCAAATGGGTGGGGCAGGGTCATCAACACCGGTTCGATGCACAGCCTTGTCGCGTCACCGTTTAAGTCGGCGTATAACGCGGCAAAGCACGGCCTTGCAGGCTTCAGCAAAACTGTTGCGCTTGAGGTCGCGACGCAAGGCATAACCGTCAACAATATCTGCCCGGGATATGTGTGGACGTCATTGGTTGAAAACCAAATTCCCGATACGATGAAGGCACGCGGGTTGACGCGCGAACAGGTTATCAACGATGTGCTGCTGGCCAACCAGCCGCAGAAAAAATTTGTTCAGGTTGAACAATTGGCGGCATTGGCGGTGTTCCTGTGCAGGGATGAGGCCAGCGCGATTACCGGAACGAACCTATCGGTTGATGGTGGCTGGACTGCCCAGTAAATCTTGGCTTGTGGGTTCGCGGCCAAAGGGTGCTTTAGTCGCCATCTCCCCCTCCCTCTCGTCTAGGGCAGCTGCGCCCGGCACGGTAAATACCGGCGGTGTATAGCCAATTTTGTTCTTTTGGGGTGCGTCCGGATTTTCCCTCTCTGATCGCGGAGATACGCCAAATGGCAATCCGAAATCGGCTTGAATTGGTCTGCCGTCAATCGATGGCGCACCGGTTATAAATCCTACAGAAACCCCGGAATCGAATGGAACAGGCGGCGGAGATGGTGGCGGTGCTGTTGGTTCGGGCGGCGGCGCGGTAACTTCCGGATTCGCGACATCTGCGGCTTCGCGGGGCGGAACTGGATTTCCCTGTGGAATGACCACGGTGATGAACCCGGTGACAGACAGAACCCCAAGCAAGATTTTTAGAGTATTATCCACGCGCCCCAGCCTGTTTGGTTGCAAGGGGGGTATATGAACGGCCTTAAGAAAATATTAGCGACAATGCGTTGGCCCATAGAAAAAACCGCCGACATTGCTGCCGGCGGTTAGGTGTTTTCCTCCCCAGGAAAACTCGTAAATATCTGCGCTTACTTGCCGCCTGCGCTCCCCAAACGGTGGTAGAGGCGGGCAAATTTGATCGACTCCGGCTGATCCTTGATCGCTTCCAGATAGTGGACCAAGGCTTGCCTCAACAGCGTGAGGTCCTCGGTCGACAATACGGCGCGGGCGCGTGCTGGTTCGCTCATGGATTCACCTTTCTTACGCTGCGTTGCTGAACTGGTTCATGGTATTGTCTTTACCGCCAGCCTTGAGCGCGGCTTCGCCAGCGAAATATTCCTTATGCTCGTCACCAATGTCGGAACCCGACATATTCTGGTGCTTAACACAGGCGATACCTTGTCGGATTTCCTTGCGTTGGACGCCGGCAACATAGCCAAGCATACCCATTTCGCCGAAATAATCCTTTGCCAGATTGTCCGTGCTCAATGCCGCGGTGTGATATGTTGGCAAGGTGATCAGGTGGTGGAAAATGCCCGCACGCTTCGCAGAATCGCGTTGGAAATTCTGGATCCACATATCGGCTTGGGTGCCCAATTCGGTCTCGTCATATGCTGCGCTCATCAGGTTTGTGCGGTCGTAAGCCGACACGTCCTTACCCTCTGCAGCCCAGGCGTCGAACACCTGCTGACGGAAATTGAGCGTCCAGTTGAAGCTTGGCGAGTTGTTATATGCCAATTTGGCATTGGGAACGACTTCGCGGATACGGTCGACCATGCCGGCAATCTGTTCGATGTGCGGCTTTTCGGTTTCAATCCAGATAAGGTCAGCGCCATTCTGCAGAGATGTGATGCAATCCAACACGCACCGATCTTCGCCTGTTCCTGAACGGAATTGGAAAAGGTTCGAAGGCAAACGCTTTGGCTTCAAAAGCTTCCCATTGCGGTTCAGGATGACATCGCCATTCTGCGCGGTGCTTGGGTCGATTTCTTCGCAGTCTAGGAAGCTGTTGTACAAGTCACCAAGGTCGCCAGCTTCTTTCGATACTGCGATCTGCTTGGTAAGGCCTGCACCCAAGGAGTCGGTGCGCGCAACGATAATGCCATCAGGAACGCCCAGTTCGAGAAACGCGTAGCGGCAGGCACGAATTTTCTGCAGGAAATCTTCGTGTGGGACGGTGACCTTTCCATCTTGGTGGCCGCATTGTTTTTCGTCCGAAACCTGATTTTCGATCTGCAGGGCGCATGCACCCGCTTCGATCATCTTTTTGGCCAGAAGATAGGTCGCCTCGGCATTGCCGAAACCTGCGTCAATGTCCGCGATGATCGGCACGACGTGGGTTTCATGGTTTTCGATTTTAGCAAGCGCCTGCGCTTCCTTGGTCGCATCATTAGCTGCACGGGCGTCATCAAGGTCCTTGAAGAGCAGGTTGAGTTCCCGGCTGTCCGCTTGACGCAGGAATGTGTAAAGTTCGCCGATAAGGGCAGGGACGCTTGTCTTTTCATGCATCGATTGGTCGGGCAATGGGCCAAACTCGCTGCGCAGGGCCGCGATCATCCAGCCCGACAGGTAAAGATAGCGCTTTTTCGTGGTGCCGAAATGTTTCTTGATCGAAATCATCTTCTGCTGCGCAATGAACCCGTGCCAGCAACCGAGCGACTGCGTATATTGCGCGGGGTCGGCATCATAAGCCGCCATATCTTCACGCATAATTTTTGCGGTGTAGCGCGCAATGTCGAGGCCCGTCTGGAAACGGTTTTGCAACTGCATACGCGCCACGGACTCTGCGCTGATCGAGTCCCAAGTGCCATTATTCGCGGCAATGTGCGTGCTGTTTTCAGCAATGAGCGACTGGTAAGACATTTACAATTCCTTCGGAAGCCTGATTAATGTCTGCAGATATGCGGTTGTAATGGCTAAAGGACGAGTCGATTTTGTAATATTTGTTGTGTTATGGTGCAGATAATCTAAGGATTAATTGTAAATCTGTAATATAACTTACAAGGCGCTGCCATGAGTGAACAAAAGCTATTTGCCGGTCATGCCGTCCGCAGAATCCGTCGCGCAAACGGACTGACACAAGGGGCAATGGCGGATGCGCTCACAATATCTGCGTCTTACCTCAACCTGATTGAGCGCAACCAACGGCCACTCACGGCCACCTTGTTGCTGAAGCTCGCGCAATCATATGACTTCGATCCACGCACACTGACTGGTACAACCCCCGGCGGCGGCGTTGAGGCCATTCGCCGCCGGTTGAGCGACCCCATGTTTGCCGATCTGTCGGTCGACCGAACGCAAGTGGAAGAATGGATTGCCGCCAGCCCCGATGCCGCCGAAGCTTTTGCCCGCGCGTTTGACCGTTTGTCCGGCGGTTCGCATGGCGCGGCGGGCACGATGCAAGGCGGCGCAAGCATTGAACCTGAATCCATCGCATCGGCGCGGCGCGAGATTGAACGCTGGCGCAACCATTTTGCGGATTTGGACTCGCAAGCTGAAAACCTCGCGGATGAACTGCGCCTCACCAACGCAGACCTGTATGGCGCAATTACCGAAAGGCTGCGCGTGAAGCATCAGTTGTCGATACGGATATTGCCATTTGACGTGATGCCCGACAGATTACGCCGGTTGGACCTCCATGCCAGGCAATTGCAGTTGTCGGAGCTATTGGACCCCGCAAGCCGCACATTCGCCGCCGCCTTGCAACTTGGTATGTTGGAGGCAAAGGCGGAGATTGAGGCGCTCGTTTCCGGCGCCTCCTTTACCGAACGGGCAGGGGAGCGTCTCTACCGACGCCATTTGCACAGCTATTTCGCCGCCGCCGTCATGATGCCCTACGCCCGTTTCCTGCGCGCCTGCGAGGCTACTGGCTATGATCTTATCTTGCTGCAGCGCCGGTTTGGGGCTGGTTTTGAACAAGTCGCGCACCGCTTAACGACTTTGCAGCGGGTTGGGCAGCGCGGATTGCCATTTTTCATGCTGCGCATTGATCGGGCCGGGCAGAGCAGTAAGCGTTATGCAGGGGCGAGCGCATCACCCTTGGTGGAAACCGACCGCAGATGCCCCTTGTGGCACGTGCACAATGTCTTTGCACGACCGGGCACGCTGATGCCGCATCTGGTTGAGCTGGAGGACAAAAGCCGCTGGTTCACGCTATCGCGCACGGTGCACCCGCAAACCGCGGTGAGTGGCGGCGTTGAAGCTGAATTCGCTATATGTTTGGGGATCGATGCGAAGCTCGCGGCACCCTTGGCCGCGGCGCGGGGCTGGGATTTAGGCGATGCAGCAGCGACGCCTATCGGATTGGGCTGTCCTGCGTGCACGCGATCGGACTGCCCGCAACGCAGCGCGCCGCCCGCAGGACGCGTGCTTGTTTTCAATGAGCGCGAACGCGGTATGTCGCCATTTATATTCGACCGGACGGTTTAATTGTATAAGCGGCGATCGAATACTGCGTGTGTCAGTCGTTGGCGAAATCGTGCATGTTCAAGTTCATGTAAAGCATTTCATCTCACGTGACCGCAGACTGTAAAATTAATCGACACTTTACCATTGCCCGTTAGCAAAGCCGACATGGACAGGGCGCGATGATAAGGATTTTTAGGCATTACATACCCTATGGGGTGCCGTTTCTGGCGCTGGATGATCTCCTGCGGATCAAAACAACGGGCGTGCACGACCGTGACGACAGCCTGTCTCATCAGGAGGCCGCCTAAATGACCGAATATCGGCAAAAGCTACTCATTGTGGAAGATGACCTTAGTCTTCAGAAGCAACTCAAATGGTCATATGAAGGTTTCGACGTCTTTTGCGCGTCCAGTCGTGAAGAAGCGCTCGCCGTGCTGCGCGAAGTAGAGCCTGACACCAAAATCATTGTCGTGTCGGGAGATGGCGCACATGAAAGCGCGCTGCGTGCCATTTCGGCCGGTGCATGGGATTTTCATCATAAGCCCGTGGATATGGACGAGCTTCACCTGCTGGTTCGGCGCGCATTTCATGTGCGTGAACTAGAGGTGCAGAACGCATCATTGCAACAACCCGATAGCGACGGTGCGTTGTTGCTGGGAACAATACGCACCGCATCGCCGGAGATGGTAAAGGTTGCCCGCACCATAGAGCGCATCGCACCAGCTGATATTTCGGTTTTGCTGTTGGGTGCGAGCGGCACGGGAAAGGAATTGCTGGCGCGCGGTCTGCACAATGCCAGCGGTCGGCGCGATAAGCCATTTGTTGCCATCAACTGCGGCGCAATCCCTGAAAATTTGCTGGAATCTGAATTGTTCGGCCATGAAAAAGGTGCGTTTACCGGCGCTATTAAAACGACCGAGGGCAAGATTGAGCTGGCACATGGCGGAACGCTTTTCTTGGATGAAGTTGGTGACATCCCGTTAGCGCTGCAGGTAAAGCTGCTCCGTTTTTTGCAGGAACGCAATATCGAGCGCATTGGCGGCCGCAAAGCCATTCACGTCGATGTCCGTGTGGTCTGCGCCACACATCGCAATCTCAGCAAGATGATTTCGGAACAATCATTCCGCGATGATTTATATTACCGATTGGCAGAAGTCACCGTCAACATTCCGCCGCTTGCCGCGCGCACGGGGGACGCAATTTTGTTGGCCAAGCATTTCGTCAGCAAATTTGCACGCGAGATGAACCCGACGGTTAAAGGCATGTCCACCGGCGCATTGGCGGCAATTGATGCGTGGAACTGGCCGGGAAATGTTCGCGAACTTGAAAACCGCGTTAAGCGCGCTGTTATCATGGCAGAGGGCGCGTTTGTAACGGCGGAAGACCTCGACTTGGGCGACGGGAATGCGGAAGATCTGCAACTCAACTTGAAAGCAGCGCGCGAGGCCTCTGACCGCAAGGCAATTACGCGGGCTGTTGCGCGGACAGAGGGCAATATTTCCAACGCAGCGAAGTTATTGGGTATTAGTCGGCCGACGCTGTACGATCTGATGAAACAATATGATCTGCATGTGTGATGGGAAGTGTATCAGCCAAAAGCTGCGGAAAAAAATCAGCTAAGCGCCAGTAATTCGGCCGGATCGATGCCGGCACGCTGCATTTGGGCTTTTACGTCAGGCCAAATATTGTGCATGAAATTATCGCGCTCGAAACTGCGCAGTTTTGAAATAGCGCCAGTTGCAACGAAAAGACCGACGCCGCGCTTAACGTCCACGAGGCCGCTGTCCTGAAATAGTTGATAGGCTTTAGCGACCGTCAACGGGTTCGCGCCTTGGTCAGCAGCAAATGCGCGAACCGAAGGCAACATGTCGCCTTCCTTATACGCACCGTCCAAAATGGCGGCGGCGATCACATCGCGCAATTTTAAATATACGGGTTTAACGTCATTCTTCATCACATACTTACTGCCATAATACAGTAGGTCGCGTCAAGGCAGCTATTTTACGGCCATTGGCGAATGATATGCGTGGGGTCGGGGCGCGGCCGCTCTTCAAGAGGCAGGGCCGGGGACCCCATGAAGAATAGCCCCGCAATTTGCTCGTCGCCCGAGCAAATGGCTTTGCGCACGTTGTCGTCGTACGTCGTCCATCCAGTAATCCAGCTTCCGACAAAGCCATGCGCGTGGGCCGCGTGCAGCAAGTTCATGCCGACCGCGCCAACGCTGAGTTGCTGTTCCCACAAAGGAATTTTTGCGCTTGGCTGGGGCGCGTACACCAAAAGGACAAGCGTTGGGGCCATGCGCGACGGAGATACTGCTGCGTCAATCTGTGCAGGCCGCGCGTCGGGATTGGCAGCGGTGAATGCATGTGTGAGGAGATCAGCAAAGGCGCTGCGGTCGGTGATCTCGACAAAACGCCACGGAAATAGCTTGCCATGGTCGGGGGTACGCGTAGCGGTCTGCAATATGCGGTTAAGCGTGGCTTGGTCGGGAGCGGGTTCCACCATGTCGCGTGGTTTGCCAGACCTGCGGGTTTCGAGATAGCGGGTTACGGAGGAGAGGTCGTTGAACATTCCACTCCCTTCGACGAATTTTGACGGTATCCGCAATTAAATTCTTCACACGCGCAATTTTTTCGGTAGGTTCGCCGACAATCGTTCCTTTCAATGGAACATCAAACATAACAGAAATGAGGGGTTTCGCTCGATGGCGACATCATATGCGCAAGATGGAGATGCAGCAGGGACATTCCTTGGCCATCCCAAAGGTCTTTTCGTCTTATTCTTTGCCGAAATGTGGGAGCGCTTTTCCTATTACGGAATGCGCGCACTGCTGATTTTTTATCTGACAAAGCATTGGCTATTTTCGGATGAAAAATCGGGCGCCATTTATGGCGCGTACACGGCTTTAGTATATATCACGCCAGTGCTTGGCGGCTATTTGGCGGACCGATGGCTCGGACAGCGAAAAGCGGTGACATATGGCGCTGTATTGTTGACCTTTGGACATCTGCTCATGGGCTTTGAAGGAACGGGCGGACAAGATACTGCCTCGTTGAATATCTTCTGGCTTGCGCTGGCGTTCATTATCGTGGGATCTGGCTTTTTGAAGGCCAATATTTCCGTGATTGTTGGGCAGCTCTATCCACGGACCGACGTCCGTCGCGATGGTGCATATACCATTTTCTACATGGGCATTAACTTGGGCGCGGCGCTGGGCGCATTGCTCTGCGGTTATCTCGGTGAGACCTATGGCTGGTCATACGGTTTTGGTGCTGCCGGCGTCGGTATGTTGCTTGGCCTCATTGTATTTGTCGTATTCAAGCCTTTGTTGCTTGGACGCGGCGAACCCGCTGATCCCGCAGCTTTGAATAAGCCTGTGATGGGTCTTAAGCTGGAGTGGCTTTTGTATTTGGTCGGCTTGGTCGCCGTTGCCGCTTGCTGGTGGCTGGTGCAAAATCAGGCCGTCGTTGGTTCATTGCTTGGCATCGCCGGTGCCACTCTGGTTGCGTATGTTTTGTGGACTGCTGTTCGCAAGCTTGAACCACATGACCGTGACCGCATTTTTGCGGCGATGTTCCTGATCATTGGTTCGATCCTGTTCTGGGCTTTGTTTGAACAAGCTGGATCGTCGCTCAATCTGTTTACGGACCGCCATGTGGATCGTGCTGGCGTTCCCGCATCAGTGTTTCAATCGTTGAACGCCATTTACATCGTTCTTCTTGCGCCGCTGTTTGCGTGGCTTTGGACGGCGCTTGGCCGCAAGGGTCTCGAACCTTCTGCACCGGCAAAGTTCGGTTTGGGTATTGTACAACTCGGAATTGGTTTCCTCGTTCTGGTCGCAGGTTCTGCAGCTGCGGGCGCGGACAGCATGGTTCCTGTGTTGTTCATTTTCCTCATCTACCTGTTCCACACGACCGGCGAATTGTGCCTGTCACCTGTCGGACTCAGCGCAATGAACCGCCTCGCGCCTGCACATCTTGCGTCGTTGATCATGGGCACATGGTTCTTTGCATCAGCAACAGGTAACTTCGCAGCTGGCCTCATCGCTTCTGCAACGGGTTCGGAAGCTGCATCCGGTGAAGGTGCTGGCCGCGAAGTCGTCATGGCTGTGTATAGCCAAATCGGCTGGATCGCGATTGGCGTAGGTGTTGCGGTTGTTGTAATCTCGCCGCTTATCAAGAAACTGATGCACCTCGACACCTTGCGTGATGACGGACATCTCGAAGGTTAGGCAGAAGCAGGCGAAGCTGCTGCCGCTGGCATTCGCCCCACAAACTGGAGTTAAGTGATGGCAAAGTTTAATGCATTGCGCAGCGCATATCTTGTGCTGCCGCTGGCTCTTATGGCCTGTTCAAACGCAGAAGGTCCAAAGACGGTTTCTGCGGCACCTGTTGCAAAGCCGGTGGAAAAGGCACCTGTGCCGTTCCCGTCGACATATAAGGCATATCCCGGCGTCGCTACCGCCATCCGTAATGTCACCATTTACGATGGCGAAGGTGGCAAAATCGAAAATGGCGTGGTGTTCATTTCTGGCGGCAAGATTAGCAGCGTCGGTGGGCCGGACACTGCCATACCTTCGGGTACGGCGGTTGTGGACGGTGCAGGCAAGTTTGTGACGCCCGGCATCATCGATATCCATTCACATCTCGGTGATTATCCGACGCCATCGGTGGAAGCCCATAGCGACGGGAACGAAGCGACATCGCCGACCACCCCCGAGGTTTGGGCGGAGCACAGCGTATGGCCGCAAGATCCAGGCTTTAGCCGCGCACTCACCAATGGTGGCATAACCGCGCTTCAGATTTTGCCCGGATCGGCTAACTTGATGGGTGGCCGCTCCGTCGTTCTAAAGAATGTCTATGCGCGCACGGTGCAGGGCATGAAGTTCCCGGGCGCGCCGTACGGTATGAAAATGGCCTGCGGCGAAAATCCGAAGCGCGTTTATGGTAGCAAGGGGCGCATGCCCTCAACCCGCATGGGCAACATCGCCGTCAACCGTCAGACTTGGATTAAAGCGCAGGATTACAAGAAAAAGCGCGACAGCGGTAAGGAATATACCCGCGATCTCGGTCTTGAAACGCTTGCGGGCGTTTTAGATGGCGACATCTCGATCCAAAACCACTGCTACCGTGCCGATGAAATGGCGCTCGTTCTCGATATGGCGAAGGAATTTGGCTACAAGGTCTCCACATTCCACCACGCTGTTGAGAGCTACAAGATCGCTGACTTGTTGCGCGACAATGGCG
Source organism: Sphingorhabdus sp. (assembly GCA_044374245.1). GTDB lineage: Bacteria > Pseudomonadota > Alphaproteobacteria > Sphingomonadales > Sphingomonadaceae > Sphingorhabdus_B. The sequence goes on from JBILOZ010000001.1 coordinate 27,842, forward strand.
TGTGTTCAGCGGTTTGGGCGGACTGGTGGGGCTTCAAGATGGAAGCCTATGACGCCATCCCTGAAAATGCCGCAATCCTGCAAAACACCGGCGCTTGCGTGATCATTCACTCCGATGATGAAAACCAGATCCAGCGTCTGAACCAAGAAGCGGCAAAGGCGCAGGCGGATGGTCGCAGAATGGGCATCAATATCAGCGATGCTGAAGTCATCAAATGGCTGACCTACAATCCAGCCAAGGCGCTTGGCATATCGGACAAAACCGGCAGTTTGAAGCCCGGTAAAATGGCCGATCTCGTGCTGTGGAATGGCAACCCGCTCAGCGTGTACGCACGACCTGATAAGGTTTGGATCGACGGCGCGTTGATGTTTGATGCCAGTAACCCCAAAATACGTCCGGTCAGCGACTTTGAGCTTGGCCAACCCGGTGAAGGAGATGTGAAATGAGGCATTTCCTCTATGCTGCCGCCGCGCTTGCGGCTTTTGCGACACCCGTTTCGGCTGAAACGATAGCCATTACCGGCGGCCGCGTTGTGATTGGCGATGGTAGTGCACCTATTGAAGGCGGCACTGTGGTTGTCCGTGATGGCGTTGTCGTTGCAGCTGGTGCCGGTGTTTTGGTCCCGTCGGGCGCACGTCGCATCGACGCGTCGGGCAAATGGGTAACGCCCGGCGTTTTCGCTGGCTTCACCCGTCTTGGCCTCGCTGAAGTAGATGCCGTTAACGGCACGAACGACAAGAGTGGCGGTCGAAGTGGTTTCTCGGCCGCGATCGACGTTGCGCCTGCGATTGATCCATTCCGGTCGCCATTTGCTGTCAACCGTTCTGCCGGCGTAACGCGCGCAGTCGTTGCACCTGAAGGCGCCAATTCTATTTTTGCAGGGCAGGGCGCCATTGCGGATCTGGGAGCGGACAGTAACCCAGTTACCAAGGCACGTGCGTTTCAGTTTGCCGAATTCGGTGAAGATGGTGCGGATGCCGCTGGCGGAAGCCGCGCCGGAACGCATCTGCATTTCCGCGCGATGTTGCGTGAGGCGCAGGATTACGCCGCTGGGCGTGGCACCTTTGATGATGATTTGCTGAAAGCAGAAGACGCCAAGGCATTGTTATCAGTGCTGCGCGGCGAAACGCGCCTTTTGATCCATGTCGAAGGCGCAAATGATATGCTTCGGCTCATTGAGCTGAAACGCGACTTCCCATCGATCAAAATGGTGTTTGTTGGCGTAAGCGAAGGATGGCGGGTTGCACCGCAACTCGCGCAAGCCCGTATTCCCGTTATCGCGTCGGCGTTGAACGACTTGCCCGCATCGTTTGAAATGCTGGGGGCAACGCAGAGCAATATTGGTCGCATGAAAGATGCCGGTGTGCAGGTTGCCATTGGCATGATCAATGATCGCGATTCGCACCAATTGCGGTACACGACGCAATATGCAGGCAATATCGTAAGCCTTGAGCGCGTGCCCGGTGCGACTGGCCTAACATGGGATGAGGCGTTTGCCGCGATTAGCTCGGTTCCTGCCGATATCATGGGTGTTGGTGACCGTTTGGGTAGCCTAAAGGCCGGCAAAGCCGCTGACGTCGTTGTTTGGGATGGCGATCCGCTTGAGCTGTCCTCTGCGCCGACCACAGTGATCATCGACGGCGTCGAACAGCCGCTGGGCAATCGCCAAAACCGACTGCGTGACCGTTATGCGCGGCCAACAGAGGGTGATTTGCCAAAGGCATATGATCGTTGAGGCAATAATCTGCTATTGAGCGGGCACATCCGGCGGCGGGAGTAAAGGTTATGGGCGAATATTTGTTCTTGGCTGCGGCCTCCATATCGTTTGTCGGTAGTCATTTTCTCATGTCGCATCCATGGCGGGCGGATATGGTCAGGAGATTCGGTGCAAACGGATTTCTGGGGCTTTATTCGCTCGTGTCGTTCGCGTCCTTTGGCTGGATGCTTTTTGAATTTGGGCGAGTGCCAAAAGGGGACGCGCTGTGGCCAGCGAGTGACACCGTTTGGATCGTGGCAAGCGTGCTGACTTTAGTTGCCGCTGTCCTGTTTTCCGGATCGTTCATTCGCAACCCGTCATTGCCGGGTGTGCCCGACACTATGGCTGGGCAAACACCCTTTGGCGTTTTTAAGGCAACCCGTCACCCGATGATGTGGGGCTTTGCACTGTCGGGCATTGCGCATGTTTTGGTAGCGCCGCGGATCGACAATTTCATTTTTGCTGGAAGCCTGGTTTTCCTCGCACTGGTGGGTTCCAAGGCGCAGGAAATCAAGAAACGCAAGCTCATGGGCGTCGAATGGGACGCGTGGCTGCGTAGGACGCATTTCGCCATTCAGCCCGTGGCCTTGTTTCAGGTCGGGATCGGTCCGTGGATTGCGGGCATAATCCTCTGGGCCGCAGCAACGTGGGCGCACCCATATTGGAATGTCGCTGGCGCTGGCCTGTTTCGATGGTTCAGCTTTTAAAGCCGAACCATCCGCATGCCGCGTTCGCCATAACGCGGACCAGCTGTCCCGCCACGCGGAGCCGCTAAATCGAGTTTTGCAAGGTCGTCCGCATCCAGCGTAACGTCAACCGCGCGCGCACTGTCCTCCATTGTCACACGGCGCTTAAAGCCCGGGATCGGCACAATATCGGTGCCTTGCGCCAATATCCAAGCCAACGCGATTTGCGCGTGTGATGCATTGTGCTGCGCGGCAATCGCACCAACGACATCAACAATGGCAAGGTTCGTGGCAAAATTGTCGCCTTGGAAACGCGGGTCCTGCCGCCGCCAATCATTCTCAGGCAGTTCGTCAAGGCTACGGAACGAACCCGTCAGGAACCCGCGGCCCAATGGCGAATAAGGCACAAAGCCTATGCCGAGTTCACGGCAGGTTGGCAGGATTTCGTCCTCGACATCACGTTCCCACAGCGAATATTCGCTTTGCAGGGCAGAGATTGGCGCAACTGCCGAGGCACGGCGAAGCGTTTCTGGTCCTGCTTCGGACAGCCCGATATGCTTGATTTTGCCTTCGGTGATCAAATCCGCCATTGCACCGACCGTCTCTTCGATGGGAACAGCTGGGTCGACGCGGTGCTGGTAATAAAGATCAAGGCAGTCGATGCCCAAACGCTTCAACGTGCCTTCGACAGCTGATTTTGCATTGGCTGGCGAACCATCCACGCCGACGATATTTCCGCCGTCGAATTTGAAACCGAATTTGCTGGCGATAACCAACCCGTCGCGTTTGCCTTTGATAGCTTCGCCGACCAGTTCTTCATTTTGGAACGGGCCATAAATTTGGGCCGTGTCAAAAAAGGTGATGCCCATGTCGATCGCGCGATGGATCGTTTTGATAGCCTCATCGGGATCAGCGTCTTGGCCATAAGTGATGTTGCCGCCCTTGATCATCGGCATACAACCGACGCCAATGGCGGAGACTTTCAGGCCGTGGCCGAGTTCACGATATTGCATGAGCGTTTTCCTTTTCGGGGGCTTCAATGGCGGTAGCAAGCGCAACGTCCATTTGCACATTGCCCGTTGTCCGAAAAACATCCGGCAGCGTTTCGACCGCGATTAACAATGCGAGTGGCTCCACAGGAATGCCAAGCGCAATACAGATTGGCGCGATTGAGGTCACAAAGCTGACGGTGCCGGGAAGGCTTACCGCGCCCATTGAGGTCAGGGCGGCGATGAAAATTGCCGCGCCATAATCGAACGCGTCAAGCTTTATGCCGAACCAGTTTGCAACATAAAGCGCGACGGCAAGGTTCATTGCAGGGCCAGTGGCACGCAACAATGCTACCGCCATTGGGAGGACCAGTCCTGCAGAAGACTCACGAACGCCTAACGCCTCTGACTTCTTCAACATCAACGGAAGGCTGGCCAAGGATGATTGTGTGGATACGGCGAACGCTTGGACGGGAGCGATCTGGCGGGCAAATTCGCTGAAGCGAACTTTGCCGGCAAAAACTGCAATTGGATAAGCAAAGGCGCCGACGATGATACCGACGATGGACACCGTGAGGATATAATGCGCAACGGCGCCCAACGCGGCCAATCCGGATCGCGCGCCAACGACAAATGCCAACGCAAACACACCGATGGGCGCGAGCTTTAGTACCCATTCGATGACGAGGATCATGGCGTCGGCAAGCGCGCTGAAAAATCCAGCCATGTGCGCCCGTGGCTCTTGCGCAAGGCGCGTGACGGCAAAGGCAAAGACGAGCGTGAAAATCAGAAGTGGCAAGATGGAGTCGCTTGCGGCGGCCGAAATTGGATTGGTTGGCACCAACGCAACGACGAAATCACGCAAACTGGGTTGTTCGGCGACCGCTGGCGCCGTCGTCAGCGCCGAGCGTAGAGCGGCCGCGCTTTCTTGTGGCATGGGCCAAAGCGATAGCACCATCGGGGTCAACAGTGCGCCCAATGCAGCCGACATGAACATCATCACGACGATCCAACTGATGGTGCGCGCTGCCATCGGTCCGGCCCGCGCGGCTTCCGCGCTTTTGACTATTCCAGTGATAACCAATGCGACCACCAACGGAACCACCGTCATGCGAAGGCCGTTGAGCCATAATGTTCCTACAATATCGAGGATCAAATCCAGTTTTTCACCGGCGGCAGGAAACTGCGCGGTCACGAAAATGCCGAGGGCAAGGCCAATAACAAGGGCGATAAGAATACGGGTAGCGTTTGACATAGGATCGGGTCTTGCCAGCCCATCGCTCCCTATGCAAGGGAGAGGCTTGGCAGCGTGGAAATTCACAACGTGAACCGCAGAACGGCAGGAAGCAAAATGGCGCGCAAATATTTCGGGACGGATGGTATAAGAGGGCGCACCAATACGGGCGCCATGACACCGGAAATGGCGATGAAGGTCGGTCAGGCTGCAGGCACGCACTTCCTGCGCGGTGGGCATAAGCACCGGGTCGTCATCGGGAAAGATACGCGCCTGTCCGGCTATATGATTGAAAACGCACTCGTGGCTGGATTTACCAGCGTGGGCATGGATGTCGTCCAGTTCGGCCCGATTCCGACGCCAGCCGTTGCGCTTCTGACGCGGTCGATGCGCGCAGACCTTGGCGTGATGATCTCTGCCAGCCATAATCCTTATGAAGACAATGGCATCAAGCTGTTTGGACCTGATGGATACAAGCTATCTGATGCCGATGAACTGGCGATTGAGGCATTGCTGGGCGAGAAGCTGACGCTTGCTGACGCCCCCGATATTGGCCGCGCGCGCCGTATCGAAGACAGCCGTGGACGGTATATCCATGCGGTAAAAGCGTCGGTGCCAGAGCATATCCGTTTTGATGGATTACATGTCGTGCTCGATTGCGCAAATGGCGCAGCATATCAGGTCGCACCTACCGCAATCTGGGAGCTGGGTGCCAAAGTAACCTCCATCGGGGTTGAACCGAATGGCAAGAACATCAACGACAAGGTTGGGTCAACGCATGTTGCCACGCTTCAGGAAACCGTTGTTGCTTCTGGCGCGGATATTGGGATTGCGCTTGACGGTGATGCCGACCGGTTGATCGTTGTCGACGAACATGGCCAGGTGGTGGACGGTGACCAGATCATGGCTTTGCTTGGCTGCGCGATGCGCCGCGCGGGCAAACTTACGGGCGATGGTATCGTTGCGACCGTGATGTCCAACCTTGGGCTAGAGCGCTATTTGGAGAGCCAGCATTTAAAACTCATCCGTGCAAAAGTCGGTGACCGCTACGTTCTCGAAGAAATGCGCAAGCATGGTATCAACGTCGGTGGCGAACAGTCTGGGCATATGATCCTTTTGGATCATGCGACGACAGGCGACGGCACGATTGCCGCGCTTCAAGTATTGGCGCAGCTGGTCGAGAGCGGGAAGCCAGCCAGCGAAGTGCTGCACCTGTTTGATCCAGTGCCGCAGCTTTTAAAGAATGTCCGCTTTTCGGGCGGCAAGCCGTTGGAGGATGCCCGCGTACAGCAGGTTATCGCCGATGCTGAAGCCGAATTGGCCGGCACGGGCAGGCTGGTTATCCGTCCGTCGGGTACTGAACCCGTCATCCGCGTGATGGCGGAGGGAGATGACGCGGCACAGGTCGAGCGCATCGTTGATGGCATATGCGACGCTGTGAGGGCAGCTGCGGCCTGATGCCCCACAACACACCCGCGCGCATTCTTATCATCGCTGGGTCCGACAGCGGCGGCGGCGCTGGTATTCAGGCGGATATTAAGACGGTAACGATGCTCGGCGGTCATGCGATGACCGCGATTACGGCAATTACCGCGCAGAACACGCTGGGTGTCGATGCGGTGCATATGGTGCCAACGCAGATGGTCATTGACCAGATCGCAGCCGTTGTGAGCGATATTGGCGTAGATGCCGTTAAAATCGGCATGATTGGAAATGCGGCCACGGCACATGCCGTAGCAGACAGTCTTTCGGAGCTGTCTTGTCCCATCATATTCGACCCTGTGATGGTGGCGACCAGTGGCGCGGTGCTGGCGGATGCCGATACCATCGCCGCGTTTGAGCGGCTTATGCGGCTTGCGACACTGACGACGCCCAATCTGCCTGAACTGCAGGCGCTCGGCGGGAAGGATAGCTTGCTGGGGCGGCGCATATCGTTGCTTATCAAAGGCGGGCATGCGGATGGCGACCAGATCGTAGATGAACTGCACGTCGCGCCGGGCTTGAGCGAAAGCTGGAGTGACGCGCGGATTGAAACACGCAGTACCCACGGAACCGGTTGCACCTTAGCCACGGCGATTGCGACTGGGTTGGGGCAGGGAATGGAGCTCATTCCTGCCATCGAACGTGCGCGCGTGTTCGTGCGCTTGGCGCTGCTGGACGCGCCCGGGCTTGGCCAAGGTCACGGCCCGATGGGGCACCAAGCCGTGCGCGAAGATGCGATGGTTGCCGGGCCATCGCTCAATCAGGTCACCGTTGGTTGCCGCAATTATGCGGCCTCGATCGATTTTTACAAAGCGCTTGGCCTTCAACAGATCGTCGACAGCCCCGACAACGGCTACGCGCGGTTTGAAATGCCAAATGGTGTTACCTTTTCGATCCACCAAAATGATGACTGCGCGACATCGACTGTGGTGTATTTTGAAAGCAAGCGGTTGGATGCATGGGTGACCGAACTGACCAGCCAAGGATATGTTTTCGAACAGATGCCGCAGGACGAAAGCTGGGGCTGGCGCGAGGCGCGGTTGCTTGATCCTGCCGGGAATATGGTGTGCCTGTACCATGCGGGCGAGAACCGGCGATATCCGGCCTGGCGCATATGATTTTCGGTGTGGACGAGGCCGGGCGCGGGCCACTTGCGGGGCCAGTGGTGGCTGCCGCAGTATTGTTGTGCAAGCCGCGCCCGTCGGGATTGGATGACAGCAAGAAACTCAGTGCCGCGCGCCGCGCCGAGCTGGAAGAAACGATAAAGCGCCGGTGCCAGTGGGCGGTGGGCATTGTGGGTGTTGATGACATCGACCGGCTGAACATATTCGGCGCGACGATGTTGGCGATGACGCGCGCGGTTGAGGGCTTGTGCGCTAAAGTTGGGAGCGACCCAACGGAAGTGCTGATCGATGGCAATATGACGCCGTTCGGTCGTCGGCCCGAATGGCGTTGGAATGCGCGGGCCATTGTTGGCGGCGATGCCATCGAGCCATGCATTTCTGCGGCCTCCATCATCGCGAAAGAACATCGTGACCGGATGATGTGCGCAGCGGCGCAGCAGCATCAACATTATGGTTGGGAACGGAACAAGGGGTACGGAACGCCCGACCATTTGGCCGCTTTGCGTTTGCACGGACCAACGCCGCTGCACCGCAAAAGCTTCGCGCCCGTGTCACAAATGCTTTTGCTGTGAGTTTTTTTGGTCAGTGAGTCATTCGGGCAACACCACTACCGGTTGAGTCCCGCTGGAATCGCGAGACTCCATATCTTGTGTCGGACTCCTTTCGTTCCACCTAAATGGCCCCAGATCGTGCGACTCGCGGTGAATCCTTATGTTGTCAACGTCCTTGACCTTGCCCCCGCGCTGACTCATCGCAGTTTCATTCAGTTTTGAGGAGTGAGCCGTGGGCGTCATCGAGAAAATCAGACCAGCAGTAAAGTCGAAGCCGGTTGAGGTCCGTGACCTGCCGCGGAACCAGATTTTGCGGATGGACTGCATCGAAGCCATGCGCTCGTTGCCCGATTGCTCCATCGACATGGTGTTCGCTGACCCGCCCTATAATCTTCAGCTCGGCGGGGATTTGCTGCGCCCCGATAATAGCAAGGTTGATGCCGTAAATGATGAGTGGGACAAGTTTGCCAGCTTTGCCATTTACGACAAGTTCACCCGCGAATGGCTTGCCGAGGCGCGGCGCATTTTGAAACCCGATGGTTCATTGTGGGTGATCGGCAGCTATCACAATATTTTCCGCGTCGGTACTGCGGTGCAAGACGCGGGCTATTGGATTTTGAACGACATCGTCTGGCGCAAGTCCAATCCGATGCCGAATTTCAAAGGCACGCGTTTCACCAATGCGCATGAAACATTGATCTGGGCATCGAAAAGCGAGAAGTCGAAATACACTTTTAACTATCGTGCAATGAAGACTTTAAACGATGAACTTCAGATGCGTTCTGACTGGTTGATCCCCATTTGTGGCGGACAAGAACGGTTGAAGCGCAATGGTACCAAGGCGCACCCAACGCAAAAGCCAGAGGCTCTGCTGTACCGCATCTTGCTCGCCTGCACGAAACCTGGCGACGTCGTGCTTGATCCGTTTTTCGGTACAGGCACAACTGGCGCCGTTGCGCGCCGTTTGGGTCGTGACTGGATTGGTTGCGAACGCGAGTCTGTCTATTGCGAAGTTGCGGAAGAGCGCATTGCTGCCGCGCTGCCGTTGGACGAAAGCGCCATCAAAACGATGCAGTCACCAAAATCTGCACCAAAGGTCGCCTTTGGCCAATTGGTTGAGGCGGGTTATCTGAACCCCGGCACAAAAATCTTTGACCGGAAGCGTAATTTTGAAGCCGTTGTTCGTGCGGATGGTTCGATCCTGTGCGGTGCCGTTGATGGTTCCATCCACAAGGTTGGCTCCACCATCCAAAATGCACCAAGCTGCAATGGATGGACGTACTGGCATTATGCCGCAGCTGACGGCGCGTTGAAGCCGATTGACGATTTGCGTCAGACCTATCTGCTCGCCACGGAACCATGAACAAAATCTATCTTCGTCCCACCGGCTTTGTGGAAAGCCCTCAGCGGCACGAAGGTGAATGCTTGCGGCTTGCGGGCCATATGCTGTGGTTCTCGCAATTTGAAGTTATCCGGCGAGCCGCAGCGTCAACGCAGCGGCAGATGGTCTCCGTCCGCCAATGGGACAAATTTGCGGACGCACTTCCAGATGAAGAGCGCCAAAAGGCGGTCATATTATTCGAGCGCATCACCTCGGCCCGGCCCGCACTACAAATGGGGGCGCGGACCATCAGGCTGGATCAGCCGCACGTGATGGGCATCATTAATGCCACGCCCGACAGCTTCTCAGACGGTGGGAAGAATATTGACGTAGACGTGGCCGCCGAAGCTGCATTCGCGATGTCGAGTGCAGGGGCTTCGATTATCGATATTGGCGGAGAATCCACACGTCCCGGTGCGCCGCTGGTGTGGGAAGGCGATGAACTCGCCCGCGTGGAGCCGCTCGTCCACCGATTATCGGGGGCAGGGACTGCGGTTTCCATCGATACGCGTAAAGCCTCGGTCATGGAGGGCGCGGTCCGCGCTGGCGCGGCGATGATTAACGACATTTCTGCGTTGGGGTATGATGATCGCGCGCTTGAAGTCGCACGCCTCAGCGATGTTCCCGTTGTTCTGATGCACGCGCCTAGCCAGAGCAGTGACCCGCATAAAAACGGGGTTTATGATGATGTTGTTTGCGACGTTTTTGATTGGCTTGAACAACGCATCGCCGACGTGGAAGCGGCGGGCATTAAGCGCGATAAAATACTCGTTGATCCGGGCATTGGCTTTGGCAAGTCACTGACCGAAAATCTCGCGATCATTAACAATCTGTCGGTCTACCATGGGCTGGGCTGCGCGATATTGTTTGGCGCGAGCCGGAAACGGCTGATCGGCGCTCTGTCCAATGAAGCGGACGCGCAACACCGCTTGGGTGGGTCTATTTTTCTGGCGATGAAGGCGGTTGAACAGGGTGCGCATATCATTCGCGTGCATGACACCGCTGAAACCGTGCAAGCCGTGCAGGTATGGCGCGGGATGCGCGATGCGGCGTTAACCGCGAGCGCCTAAGCTACCATTATTTGGCTGTCTTGTTGACGCGGCTGTCATCGCGCAAAAGAGAACCAGATTTAGGGAGGAACTGAGATGCTCTTAAAATATATAGTTGGTTACATTGCCACCGGGCTTGCGTTCGCGATGATCGACAGCATTTGGTTGCGCAACATGTATACGCGGCTTTACCAGCCAGAGATTGGTGAGCTGCTGATGAAGGGCGGTTTCCGCATGGGGCCAGCTATCATATTCTATATATTATATATATTGGGCATGATGATCTTTGCCGTGGGGCCTGCGCTGCATTCGGGCAAATGGCAGACAGCATTGCTGTGGGGCGCGATGCTCGGCTTCTTTTGCTATATGACCTATGACCTGACGAACTTTGCCACGTTGAAAGTGTGGAGCACCAAAGTCACCATACTCGACATCATCTGGGGCACGTTTTTGACGGGTTCTGCGTCGCTTGCTGGATTTTGGATTACACAGGCGTTGCTTGGCAAAAACGCTTAAGCCGCGTCGCTGATCCCAAGGTCGGCGAGCTTACGGTACAGGGTCGAACGTCCAATGCCGAGGCGGCGGGCGACTTCGGTCATTCTGCCGCGATAATGACCTATGGCCAGCCGAATAACGTCCGCTTCGATTTCCTCGAGCGGACGCATATTCCCGTCCTTTTCGTACAGCGTCACGCCGATGCCATCATTGGTGCCTGCGCCGCCCGATCCACCATGTCCCGGAACGCCAACGGCCGCGGCTATTTGGGGGAATTCTTCGGGCGTCAGCGCGTCACGTTCGCTCAGGACCGCGGCGCGGAACAGCGCGCTTTGCAGCTGCCGGACATTGCCCGGCCAGTCATATCCGCGCAGCATGGTCAAGGCCTCATCGGTGATACCAAGGCTGCGAAGCCCGGGCTGGCTTGCCATGCGACCGAGAAAATGACGTGCAAGCGCGGGTATGTCGGAAGTCCGTTCGCGCAGGGGCGGAATGGTCAGCTGCACCACATTCAATCGATAATATAGGTCTTCGCGAAATTGACCGTCGGCCAATTTGTTTGCCAATGAGGTGTTGCTGGCCGACAAAATGCGGACATCAATGCGATAGCTATGTGTGGCTCCCAGTGGGGAAATTTCACCTTGGGTGAGGAGCCGCACCAACCGGATCTGTGTTTCGGGGGGCAGCAAATCCACCTCATCCAGAAACACCGTCCCGCCTTCAGCTTGCTGAAATATGCAGATGCGGCGGTCAAAGGCACCCGCGAACGCGTCTTTTTCATGCCCGAACAATAAGGAGTCGAGCAGATTGGATGCAATCGCGCCGCAATTGACTTTGAGATAGGGAAGCTTCGCGCGCGGGCTTGCGGCTTGAATGGCGTCGGCCACGACCTCTTTGCCCACGCCATGCTCGCCTTCGATAAAGATAGGCGCGCGGCTGCGTGCGGCCTTTGCGGCAATCGCAAGCGCTGTGCGCAATGCTGGCGCGGAACCGATGATTTCTTCGAACGCCAAGGGCTGGGTGATTTTCTCGGTCAGCGGGTGAAGTTCGCCCAACTTTTTGCTTTTGTCCGCCGCCATGCTGAGCGCGGCAACCAGGCGGTCGGGGGCGACGGGCTTAATGATATAGTCCGAGGCACCGGCCCGCATGGCATCGATGGCCGCTTCGTTCGAGCCGATGGATGTCATCAAAAGGATCGGGAGTGCAGGGCGACGCGACTTGAGTTCCGAAATCAGCGATGCAGAATCCGCTCCTGGGACCCATTGATCGAGGATGATGGCGTCCAGCATCATGCCATCTTGCGTGCCGAGCATCGCGATCGCGGTTTCTGCATCACGTGCAAAAACCGTTCTCCATCCGGCGCGTGATGCGATAGCCGATACCAGCCGGCATTGGGCAGGTTCATCATCGACAAGCATCAACAATCTGGTTTCTCGTTCCTGCATTCACTGTCCGCCAATGTTCATGGACAGCCGTGATAACGCAAATGGGTAAAGACCGGATTAAGCAACGCATGTATTTTCTTTGTCCATGCCGCTTGAGCATTGGAAAATCACAAGTTAAGGCTGCAACGTAATAAAAGTTTATATGGAGGCTGTTTTGGCACAAGATCACGACCTGGGACCTGCAAAAGAAACCTATGCCGGTTTCATCGCATTGTTCAAATGGGGCACTGTCGCCGCCGTTGTTGTCACTGCGTTGGTGGTTCTCATCATCGCTAGCCGCGCGGCTTAAGTGGTAAAGATCGCTGTACTGAAAGAGACCGCTTCGGGCGAAACGCGGGTTTCTGCGTCACCTGAAACGGTGAAAAAATTCATCGCATTGGGAGCATCGGTCTCCGTCGAGAGTGACGCCGGGGCCACGGCCTCTATCGGTAACAGCGATTATGAAAACGCGGGCGCTTCGGTTGGAAGCCTGTCTTCGGTTCTGAAGGACGCTGACATCATCCTTGGCGTTCAGGGGCCTGACCCCAAGGCGCTGGTCGGCATGAAGGCGGGTGCTTGGCTGGTTGCGGGACTTGATCCATTTGGGCAGCGGTCCCGCGTTGATGCATATGCCAAGGCGGGCGTGGATGCGCTTGCCATGGAATTCATGCCGCGCATCACGCGCGCGCAGTCGATGGACATTTTGTCGTCGCAGTCGAACCTGTCGGGTTACAAGGCTGTGATCGAAGCCGCGTCTGTATATGGCCGCGCCTTTCCAATGATGATGACCGCTGCTGGTACAGTCAGTGCAGCCAAGGCGTTTATCATGGGTGTTGGTGTTGCTGGGCTTCAAGCGATTGCAACAGCGCGTCGTTTGGGTGCGCAGGTTTCGGCAACCGACGTCCGTTCCGCGACCAAAGAACAGATCGAATCGCTTGGTGCCAAGGCAATCTTCGTTGAGAATGTCGCCGGTATCGAAGGCGAGGGCGCTGGTGGGTACGCCACCGAAATGTCCGACGAATATAAGGCGGCGCAAGCCGAACTCGTCTCCGCACATATCGCCAAGCAAGATATCGTCATCACGACCGCGTTAATCCCCGGTCGTCCTGCACCGCGCCTTATTTCGGATGCGCAGATTGCCACGATGAAGCCGGGTTCGGTGATATTCGACCTCGCCGTTGCCCAAGGCGGCAATGTCGAAGGTTCAAAGCCAGACGAGATCGTCGTTAAGCACGGCGTAAAAATTGTCGGCTACTCAAACACACCAGCGCATTTGGCCGCGGATACATCCGCACTGTTTTCGCGCAATTTGTACAACTTCCTATCCGCGTTTTGGGACAAGGAAGCGGGCAGACCAGTGCTGCCTGATGACGACGAAATTACCGCAGCCATTCGCCTGACCAAAGATGGCAAGGTCGTGAATGATCGCCTGTTGGCGTAAGGGGGCACCATGGACTTTATTTCAATTTTATCCATCTTCGTGATGGCGTGTTTCGTGGGCTATTATGTCGTTTGGTCGGTTACACCGGCACTGCACACGCCGTTGATGGCGGTTACGAACGCGATTTCTTCGGTCATCATCGTGGGCGCGCTGATCGCGTCGGCAGCGGGTGGCTCGCCGACCGCAAAATGGCTGGGGCTGATTGCGGTTGCGCTGGCAAGCGTTAACATCTTCGGTGGCTTTGCGGTGACCGCGCGCATGCTCGCAATGTACAAGAAAAAGGAGCGTTAAGTTGGAACATGCTGCTCCTCCCGCATGGGTGATGCTCGCGTATTTGATATCGGGCGTCTTTTTCATCCTCGCTTTGCGCGGGCTTTCCTCACCAGCGACATCACAGCAGGGCAACCGTTTCGGAATGGCCGGCATGCTGATTGCCGTTGTGACGACGTTGGTAACGCATCTGCCTGGCGAAAATCCTTGTGACACCTTGGCCGCGACCAACACTCTCGGCTTTTGTGAAGACCGGTTTTTTGTAGATTGGCAGACAGCTCTCCAAATCCTAGGCGCAATAGCAATTGGCGCTGGCGTTGGTTGGGTCACGGCACGCAAGATTGCCATGACCGACATGCCGCAGCTTGTGGCTGCGTTCCACTCGCTCGTGGGGATGGCCGCAGTGCTGGTTGCTGCCGCCGCCTTCCTCAACCCTGTTGCCTTTGGCATAATTGGTGAAGACGGCTTGATTAACCCCGTCAGCCGCGTTGAAATGGGCCTTGGCATCGCGATCGGTGCGATTACATTCTCCGGATCGGTAATCGCGTTCCTTAAGCTCGCTGGCAAGATGTCTGGTGCGCCGATCATGTTGCCTATGCGGCATGTGATCAATCTGGGCACGCTCGCCGCGATCTTGGGTCTCATCGCCTATTTCACGGTTGATCAAAGCCCGTGGATATTCTGGACGATTACGGCACTCGCATTCGTCATCGGCTTCTTGCTCATCATTCCAATTGGCGGCGCAGACATGCCTGTCGTGGTATCGATGCTGAACAGCTATTCTGGCTGGGCAGCGGCGGCCATGGGTTTCACGCTGCACAACACAGCGATGATCATCACTGGCGCTTTGGTGGGCTCGTCTGGCGCGATTTTGTCGTACATCATGTGCAAGGCCATGAACCGCAGCTTCATAAGCGTTATCGCGGGCGGCTTTGGTGCAGAGGCAACCGCCACCGGTGGCCCTGCCAAAGAGCAGCGCCCATGGAAGCGCGGTTCCGCCGAAGATGCTGCCTATATGATGCAGCAGGCCGAAAGCGTCATCATTGTCCCCGGTTACGGCATGGCGGTTGCGCAGGCGCAGCATATCCTTCGCGAAATGGCCGATGTGCTGAAGAAACAGGGCGTTTCAGTGAAATACGCCATTCACCCGGTTGCTGGACGCATGCCCGGGCATATGAACGTTCTGCTGGCCGAAGCGCAGGTGCCTTATGATGAGGTATTCGAGCTTGAGGACATCAACAGCGAATTTGCGCAAACCGATGTTGCGTTCATCATTGGTGCGAATGACGTTGTGAACCCCGCGGCAAAAACCGACAAGACATCGCCGATTTACGGCATGCCGGTTTTTGATGTCGACAAGGCAAAGACCGTGTTCTTCGTGAAACGCTCAATGGGCGGGGTGGGCTATGCCGGCGTCGACAATGATGTGTTCTACATGGACCAAACGATGATGCTTCTCGCTGATGCAAAGAAGATGTGCGAAGACATCGTGAAGGCCTTGCAGCACTAGGTCACTTCACGCTATCGACGAACAAAGGCCGCCCTGAGCAATCTTGGGGCGGTATTTGTTTCATGTCAGGGGTAGCGAATATGCGTAAACTCGGGTTGATCGGCGGACTGAGCTGGTATTCGACCGAACTCTATTACGCCCGCATCAATAAACAGGTGCTCCGCCGCACAAACGGCACCTGCAACGCGCCCTTGCTGATCGAGAGCCTCAATTTCTGCGATGTCGGCAAAGCCAGCACGGATGAAGACTGGGCCCATGTCGCAGACGTGCTCACCGCCTCTGCCCAGCGTTTGGAGCAGGCTGGCGCCACCGCCATCCTCATCTGTGCCAACAGCATGCATAAAGTGTTCGACACGGTCGCAGCGGCGGTTTCCATCCCGCTCATCCATATCGCGGACGCGGTGGGTGCGAAGATGAAGGCGGACGCCGTAGCATCTGCTGCATTGCTTGGCACCGCAAATGTCATGGCGGAAAATTGGTATCGTCAGCGCCTCGTAAAACATGGTGTATCTTTGCTGCCCGCCGAAATGGATGACGTC
This sequence comes from Sphingorhabdus sp., assembly GCA_044374245.1. Classification (GTDB taxonomy): domain Bacteria; phylum Pseudomonadota; class Alphaproteobacteria; order Sphingomonadales; family Sphingomonadaceae; genus Sphingorhabdus_B. The sequence continues at coordinate 43,773 of JBILOZ010000001.1, forward strand.
AAAGAACTGGACCGCATCATATATGACGAGCTGATGCACGGCGTCGTGAAGCGGGATTCGGAGCGGACATTGAAAACGCTTATCACCGAAATCGACCAGGAAGGCATCAAGGCGATTGTGCTGGGATGCACCGAATTGAGCATGATCATCGACACCAAAGCCAATGTTTTGCCGATCTATGACAGTGCAGAAATACACGCCGATGCTGGCGTTGATTGGATATTGGGCAGTCACGCCTAATCCCGCTTGCATTTATCATTCTCTAAGGCATGTTGCGCCAATGAGGATAAGAGAGCTGCTATTCGTTGGCGCTGCATTTTGCGCGCTCGTTCAACCTGCTTCGGCAAAGACTATCGCCGTATCGCCCGGTGAAGGCGCGCAAGAGCGTTTGCAAGAGGCGTTGATTGCCGCGGAGCCGGGGGACGTTGTTGAGCTTGCGGCAGGGCGGTTCAAGCTGTCTGACGGGCTCTCGCTTGACGTCAACAAGGTGACGGTAAAAGGGCAGGGTGGTTCAGTAACCATCCTTGATTTCTCCGGTCAGCAGGGCGCTGGCGAAGGATTGTTGGTAACTTCCGATGATGTTGTGCTGAAAGACTTCGCCGTGGAGAACAGCAAGGGCGATGGCATCAAGTCAAAGGGTGCGGACCGCATCGTCTATCACAAATTGCGCGTTGAATGGACGGGCGGACCATTGGCGACCAATGGCGCTTACGGAATCTATCCTGTCGAAAGCAAAGATGTCCTGATTGACTCGGTATTTGTGCGCGGTGCGTCGGATGCGGGCATTTATGTCGGGCAGTCGCGCAATATCGTTGTGCGCCATTCAACGGCGGTTGAAAATGTCGCAGGCATTGAAATCGAAAACAGCTTTGACGCAGATGTTCATGATAATATCGCGACCCGCAATACGGGCGGCGTTTTGGTGTTCGACTTACCCAATTTGCCGCAGATGGGCGGACATAATGTCCGGATATTTGACAATATCATCGTCAACAACATGACCCCGAATTTCGCGCCGAAGGGGAATATCGTGGCCAACGTTCCGACGGGAACGGGCGTCATGGTCATGGCCAACCGCAGAGTCGAAATCTTTGACAATGTCATTGGCGAAAACGGCACGACCAACATCATGATCGTTGGCTATCGCTTTCCTTTTCAGGATCCCAAATATGACCCGTTACCGCGCGAAGTAAGCATCTGGGACAACCAACATAGCCGGGCAGGGTGGGACCCCAAATTTCGCGGCGGCACCGAAATTGCAGCCGCTATGGGCGGAAGCTTCCCAGCGATATTCTGGGATGGCGCTGGTGGTTCGGAATATACGCCGGTCATTCAGGACGATGTCCCCGCGTTGTCGCTTGGGCTAAAAGACGTGGCCGCGGATACGGCAACGGCGCAACCAGCTCCGCTTGTCCGTGCATCGTCCCGGCCTGCGGGATTGCCAACGATCGTGCTACCTGAAGCAATGGAAGCTGCCGTCCGCTAATGCGTCTTGTAGTGCCGTTTGTGCTGGCTTTTGCAGCCGCCGTGGCCACTTCGGCTGCGTCGGATGATCCAGCAGCTGTTGCCATCGCTGGTCCGCAAAGTCCGGCGACTTTATCAGCCTTTGGCTTTTTCGACGGCGGCGCAGCACGGCCATCGCCCCGCCTGATACCTTATGAACTGCGTACCCCGCTGTTCAGCGATTATGCTGCAAAACAACGTTTCATTTTTGTGCCCGAGGGCACCCAAATTGGTGCGGATGCAGATGGCAAACTGATCTTCCCGGTCGGTAGCGCACTTATCAAGAGCTTCGGTTATCCGGCAAAGTCGGGTGGACTGAATGTCATTGAAACGCGGGTCTTGTTACATCAAGCACAGGGCTGGGTTGCCTTGCCCTATGTTTGGCGCGCGGATGGTAAAGATGCGGATTTGCGCGTCGGCGGCACCCGGGTGCCAGTGACCTTTGCCCATGGGGGTAACGACCGGTCGGTAAATTACAGCGTTCCGAACAAGAACCAGTGCAAGCAATGCCACTCGGCAGCAGGAAATATCATGCCGATCGGGCCAGTATGGCAAAATATGGCGTTTCCACGGGCGGCCGACGCACGCGCTATTGTAAAGGCAGTGCCGGCGCTTGCGCGGCTTCAGCCATATCCGAAATGGGATGACAGCCGCACCGGGTCACTGGACGACAGGGCGCAACAATATCTGAAGGTGAATTGCGGCCATTGTCATGCGCCCCATGGCTCTGCAAGCAATAGCGGCCTGTTTTTGGATGGTTCTGCGACGGGCGCTGCGGCACTAGGCATCGGCAAAAGGCCGGTTGCAGCGGGCAGGGCAAGCGGTGATCTTGATTTCATCATCGCACCCGGTCAGCCCGACCAGTCCATTTTGATAAAGCGCATGGAAAGCACCGATCCGGGCATCGCAATGCCAGAACTTGGCCGATCAACGGTGCATGAAGAAGGCGTGGAATTGTTGCGGCAATGGATAGCAGCCATGCCGTCCAATACTCACTGACGCATGAGGCGCTTTAATTGATACTGGTTGCCATCCCAACCTTCAAACACCGCGCCGATGCCGGGGTGGCTGACCGGCCCTTGTTCGCAGTCTGACAGCAAATTTTGCTGGCTGACATAAGCGATATAGCTGCTTTCGGCATTTTCAGCGAACAGGTGATAAAATGGCTGGTTTTTGATCGGCCGAATGGGCTCGGGTATCGATTCATACCACTCGTCGCTGTTGGCGAAGACGGGATCGATGTCGAAAACGACGCCGCGAAAGTCAAAAATGCGGTGGCGGACCACATCACCGATGGAAAATGCAGCTTCAGCTTGTTCAGGAAGGGGAATTTGTGACGTCATGGGACTAATATCATGCCTAATGCCGTGCAAATCAACCTTCAGTCTTGGCAAAGCGAAAAACATCAGTTAATGGCCCCGCTCTGTCATCAGGACGCGCCGGTTTTCCGGCAATGACCAGTCCTAATGATTTGCGGAGAGATGGCTGAGTGGTCGAAAGCACCGCACTCGAAATGCGGCGTGCCGGTGACGGTACCTAGGGTTCGAATCCCTATCTCTCCGCCAATTATTTCTTAACCACAGCATCCCAGCAAAACTGTGGATCCTCAGGGGTTTATGGCCCTTAAATCTGGATGGAAGAGTGTGCTCGCGCTGGACACAGGCATCTTTCAGTAATTAAGCACTGCTGTGACGGCATCGGCATAATGACCTACGCGCGCTGCGCGCTGCGGCGGGCCTTCGGAGCGTTAGCCCACTTGAGCAGTGACGCCATTTGGCGTGAAATGCACATCTGACTTAAGGGCATCGACCGCCGTTGCGGCTTCCTGTTCCATTTCCTGAAGATAGGCAAATCGATGCTCCAAGAAGTCGGCTTCACTGACTTTTTCAAGCCGTCCACATAGCCGCGATAGTGAACGGGCGCCCATATTGTTGCCGGAGCTTTTGAACGCATGTGCGCAGAAGCGGAATTCGGAAACATCGCCGTCCGCAACCGCTTTACGCAAGGGACCCAGCGTTTGTTCGACATCCTCGACAAAGCCTTCAATCATCGTGTCCACGAATGCCTGATCTCCGATAGACAGAAGATACTGGATTTGATCTTTGTCGATCGGCGCATCCGCGGATGGAACATCTGCAAAGTTGGGTGCGATTGTATGCAATGGATCGATTGGCAATGCCTGCTGAATTAACGGCCCATTTGTTTCGACGCCGCAATATTTCTCGATGGCGTTGAGAAGTATTTGCGCATCTACTGGCTTAGTGATGCGCATATCCATTCCGGCGTTTCGGCACTTGGTTTCCGTTTCTGAAGTCGCGTCGGCTGTTACGCCGATAATCGGCAGATGGTTTCGTCCGCCTTCCAGCTCACGCCATATGGAACAGGTGTCGATGCCGTTAAGTCGCGGCATGTTCACATCGATCAGCAATATATCGATGCCACCCTTTTTCATTTCCTCAAGCGCCTCATCGCCGTCGGTCACCATGACAACTATGTGGCCCGCAGCTTCCAAAATGGCGGCTAGTACGTTCCGGCTCGTCCGGTTGTCATCCGCCACCAATATGCGTTTTGGCGTGTAGCGCGTGGCCGAAGGTATTTCGACGCGGTGCGTACTGCCTTTGGAGGTTCGTTTGCGCAGGATATCCTGTTCAGGCGTTAAATGACCGCGTAGCTTTTTCAAAAAGGACCTCATTTTGCTGCTAGCCTGAACGGCTGGGCACCGCCCTTAAACAAACTGTGCAGGTCATAGACAGAAAGCGGACGCCCCATCAGATATCCTTGAACCTCATCGCAACCGGAAGCGCGTAGAAGCGTGAACTGGGCCGCTGTCTCAACGCCCTCTGCGACGACCCGCATATTCAGCGCATGCGCCAAATGGCCGATAGTGGAGATGATGGCGCGATCCGTTGCGGACGTTTCGATCCGCGCGATGAAGGTTTGATCAATTTTTAAACGGGTGGCCGGCAGGTCTCGCAAATATTGAAGTGATGAATAGCCCGTGCCAAAATCGTCGATCGAAATTTGAATGCCGCCCGCGCGCAACGTTGCCAATTGCTCGCGTACCTTCGGGCTGTTGTCAATTAACAGCTCTTCGGTAATTTCAATCGCCAGCTTGCCGGGGGGAATGGCATATTTCGCGGCCAGATCGAGTATTTCGGAACACATGGCGGCATATTCAAACTGCTTAGGCGATACATTGACGGCTATATGTGGAAGCTCAATGCCTTCTTCGGCAAACAACGCGATCTGTTTGCACACGGCTTCAATGACCCATGTACCGATACGGCCAATTAAGCCGGAGTCATTGGCCACTTTGATAAAATCGGACGGGTACAAGCGTCCCCTGACCGGATGGTTCCACCGCAATAGAGCCTCAAGGCCTACATAATTGCCTGACGCTGTATCGACGATCGGCTGATATTCCAGGAACAACTGATCGCTGATGAGCGCGTCACGCAGGTCGCTCTCGATACCTGCATTCAATTGCGCGATGTGGTTCATGTGCGGGGAAAAGAAGCAGAAGCAATTTCGGCCAGCCGATTTGGCCTCATACATGGCAAGGTCCGCCAGACGCAGCAGTTCGTCGGGGGAGGTGCCGTCTTCGGGAATAAGCGCGATACCAATGCTGGCGCCGATGAGTTGCTCAACCCCGCCAATCATATAGGGATCACCGATTGTTGCGAGCAGCTTGGTACACACGGCTGCGGCTTTATTATTGTCCTCGAGATTTTGGAGAACAATGGCGAATTCGTCCCCGCCGATGCGCGCGGCAAAGCCGTTGCTGTCCAGTGCGGAGGTAAGACGTTCAGCGACCTGGCGCAGCAAAATATCACCTGTCTGGTGCCCGCGCGTGTCGTTAATGACTTTAAATCTATCAAGGTCGAGCAGCAGCAGCGCCGCAACCTTGCCGCTTGCCTTGCTCTCATCGATAGCGGTGCGCATCCATTGTGCGAGCAACGTGCGATTGGGAAGGCCCGTGAGCATATCATGCAAGGCAAGATGCGTTCGGTGCTCTTCGGCAAATTTGCGCGCCGTGATATCAAGGCCGGTCGTCAGGACGCCTATGATCTGGTTATCTTTGTTCCGCAGCGGTGATTTGTTGCAGTGAAAAATGAGATCAATGCCTTCACTGACAAACTTTTCTTCGAAATTAGGTAGAGAAATTTCCTTCTCCAAAATGACGGTATTCCGGCGCGTTTCGCGTTCAAGCAATTCGGGTTCCATGATGTCCGAGATGGGACGACCGACCAGTTGATCGGGGTCGCGACCGAAAAGTGCTGCCTGATAGGAATTTAAAAACAGGAATTTACCGTTTCGGTCAGTCGCGTTGATTAAAATCGGGGTCGTGTCGATGATTTGCTCCAGCATCGACTTGCCGCTTTTATCATCGCCTTCCTTGGTATCTGCGCCTGTCCGATTGGCCTCAAGTGATTGCTTGAGCTCCTGCTGCCGATAATGCTGGCCCAAGAGCAATAATGCCCGTTCGCGAAATTCGATGTGGGATACGGGCGTTTGCAAAAAGTCGGTCGCGCCGGCATCCAGCGCTTTAATGCGGCATTCCCGGTCTTGCCGTGCCGTAATGATAATCGCAGGAATATGCGCGCCAACGGTGCGTGAACGGATTTTACTAATGAATTCCGCACCATTCATGTCGGGCATGCGGTAGTCGACCACAAGCAGGTCTGCGGGCTCGGTCTCAAGCCATTGCAAAGCATCAATCGCGCTGTGAAAACACTTCGCGGAGAACTCCGGACCCATCATCGCAACATATTGCGCGTAAACGCGTAAGTTGGTCGATCTGTCGTCTACAATGACAATGCGCGCATGCATAGCACGGCGGTATCGGCATAACCTCAAGGAATGGTTAAGCAGCTTTTCGTATTTCGCGGGCTATGTGCCCGTGCACCTGACCGAAGGTGTTTGCATTCCGACAGTTGCCAAAAACATGCGCTGGCCTTAGCGGTGGGGTATGCACACTACGCCTCATTATGAAGAGCAATATTTATCGTTGATGCGCCGCATTTGGCACGAGGGCGCTGTTCAGCGCGATCGGACGGGCGTTGGCACCAAAGCATTGTTCGGCGCCACTATGCGCTTCTCGCTGGCGGACGATTCCATTCCGCTGCTGACCACCAAGCGGGTGTACTGGAAAACTGCGGCGCGCGAGATGCTGTGGTTTTTGACCGGCAACACAAATATCCAACCCTTGCTTCAACAGAATGTCAAAATCTGGACCGACTGGCCATTGGCGCGATATCGGCGCGAAACGGGCGAAAACATCACGCAGGATGCATTTGAGCAGCGCATTGTCGAAGATGATGCCTTTGCCGCGCAATGGGGCGATTTGGGTCCAGTCTATGGCGCGCAGTGGGTCAACTGGCCGCGATATGAGGCGACCGACAACGGGCTATTCCGACGCGCCGAGAAGGGCATCGATCAAGTCAGTCTGCTGGTTGAAAGTTTGAAGAATAACCCGGGTTCGCGCCGCCACATCATCGAAGGGTGGAATGTCGCTGAACTCGACCAAATGGCGCTTCCGCCTTGCCACAAAACATATCAGTTCCATGTCGCGGACAATGTATTGAGCTGCATATTGTTTCAGCGTTCTTGCGACCTTGGACTTGGATTTGCGTTCAACGCCTTTTCTGCTGCCTTGTTGACGCGGATGCTCGCCGCGGTCTGTGGGTACAAGGCTGGCGAGCTGATCTGGCAGGGTGGCGACGTGCATTTATATCTGAACCATGCACCTTTGGTTGAGGAGCAGTTGAGCCGCACGCCGTCGGGCAACCCAAAGCTAAAGCTTTTGCGGACGCCCGACAGCATTTTTGATTTCGGCATCGACGATTTTGAAGTGTCGGATTATCATCCACAATCGCACATTTCTGCGCCCGTTGCGGTCTAATTGCTCATTAGGACAGCTATATTGACCTAAAGGACTGTTTGAAATATTATAACAACCGTGGATAAAAAACTACCTGAGTCGTTTCGGGTATATAACTGCGGAGATGGTGATGGTGCACGGTATCAAGGACAATCTCGCGCCGCTTTATCTCCACGTGCCGGAACCCAAGTTTCGCCCCGGCGATAAGGCCGATTTTAGCGACATCATTGTGCCCGAAGTGGACGCCATAACGCGTCCGGATGAACACGCCAGCCCGGCGGATATACATGCACTGGCCTATGGCCTTGTCCGCGTTTTGGGCGATGATAATCAGGCCGTTGGCAGTTGGAACCCCGGGCTCGATGCCGACACGCTGCGCGCCATGCTGCGCAAGATGCTGCTATTGCGTGCCTTTGATGACCGGATGTTCCGGGCACAGCGTCAGGGCAAAACCAGTTTCTATATGAAGTCCTTTGGTGAGGAAGCGACGTCAGTTGCAACCACGATGGCGCTGCATTCGGATGACATGTGTTTTCCAAGCTATCGCCAGCAAGGCATTCTGATTACGCGAGATTATCCGCTGGTTGATATGATGAACCAGATTTATTCCAACAGTGGCGATCGTCTGAAGGGCCGCCAGCTGCCCATCATGTACTCGGCCAAGGATTACGGATTTTTCAGTATTTCTGGCAATTTGACAACGCAATATCCGCAGGCGGTCGGTTGGGCCATGGCGTCTGCATCGCGCGTCGATACCCGTATCTCGGCCGTTTGGTGTGGTGACGGGTCGACCGCGGAAGGTGACTTTCACAGCGCGCTGACATTTGCCGCTGTATATAATGCGCCGGTTATCTTTCAGGTGGTGAACAACCAGTGGGCGATATCGTCATTCTCCGGTTTTGCAGGGAGTGAGCGGACAACGTTCGCCGCCCGTGCGATCGGATATGGCATCGCTGGACTGCGCGTGGACGGCAATGATGCGCTGGCCGTTTTTGCAGCCATGCAGTGGGCGGCCAATCGCGCGCGCACCAATGGTGGGCCAACATTGATCGAATATTTCACCTATCGCGGGGAAGGGCATTCGACGTCGGATGACCCCGGTGCCTATCGTGCGGCGGAAGAATATGCCCTGTGGCCGCTTGGCGACCCTGTGACGCGCCTTAAGGATCATTTGATAGCCATTGGGGCGTGGAGTGACGAACAGCATGAGGCGCTCATTCTGGAGCTGTCGGATTTCGTAAAGGCGTCCCAGAAGGAGGCGGAGCAGAATGGGATTTTAGGCCACGGTCTGCATCACCCAATGGAAAGCATGTTCGAAGATGTGTTCGAGGAAATGCCATGGCATTTGAAAGAGCAATGCGAACAAATGTTGGAAGAACAACGCGACAAATTTGGCCCTGAATGGGAGGCGCGCTGATGACTGAACCGCTAACCAAAACGATGAACATGATTGAGGCGATCAATAGCGCACTCGACGTGATGCTTGCGAAAGACCCCGAAGTTGTCATCATGGGGGAAGACGTTGGCTATTTCGGCGGCGTGTTCCGCGCGACTGCGGGGCTTCAGAAAAAGCATGGCAAAACCCGTGTTTTTGATACGCCCATCAGCGAGTGCGGCATCATCGGCGTTGGTGTTGGCATGGCGGCCTATGGCCTTCGCCCCGTGCCCGAAATACAATTTGCCGATTACATCTATCCCGGCCTTGACCAGTTGGTCAGTGAGGCTGCGCGCATGCGCTATCGTTCCGCCAATGACTTCATTTGCCCCATGACCGTGCGTTCGCCCTTTGGCGGTGGCATATTTGGCGGGCAAACGCATAGCCAAAGCCCAGAAAGCCTGTTCACGCATGTCTGCGGGATTAAGACGGTTATTCCCGCGACACCTTATGATGCAAAGGGGCTGTTGATTGCGGCTATCGAAGACAATGACCCCGTCGTGTTTTTTGAACCCAAGCGGATCTATAATGGCCCGTTCAGCGGCTATTATGACCGTCCGGTCGAACCATGGTCAAAACATGACGGCAGCGCCGTTCCAGAAGGCTATTATCGCATCGATTTAGGCAAGGCGGCGGTCGTGCGGGAAGGGCAGGCTGTCACGGTCCTGACCTACGGCACGATGGTGCATGTGGTTAAAGCCGTCGTCGCCGAGCATGGCATTGACGCCGAAATCATCGACCTGCGGACATTATTGCCTTTGGACATCGAAACCATTGAGGCATCGGTCAAGAAAACGGGCCGCTGTATGGTTGTGCATGAAGCGACCCGTACCAGCGGCTTTGGCGCTGAATTGGCTGCGCAGGTGCAGGAACGGTGCTTTTATCACCTCGAGGCACCAATAGAGCGCGTGACAGGATTTGATACGCCATATCCACACAGCCTCGAATGGGCATATTTCCCCGGCCCCGTGCGGCTCGCCCGCGCATTTGACAAGATCATGAAGGACTGACTTTATGCCGACATTCACATTCAACTTGCCCGATATTGGTGAAGGCATAGCCGAGGCAGAAATCGTTGCATGGCATGTAAAGGTTGGCGACAAGATTTCTGAAGATCAGCCGCTGGCCGACATGATGACCGACAAAGCAACCGTCGAAATGGAAAGCCCGGTGGCGGGAATCGTGACCAAGGTTGCTGGCGAGGCAGGCGATGTCATCGCCATCGGATCCATGCTCGTGGAGATTGAAACCGCGACTGACGTCAGTCAGGCGGAAAGCATGGTGCAGGTAGACGCTGTTGCGACGGTCGAAGACGAACTGCCACATGCGCCTGAGCCAGCCGCTGCGGAACCCGAGGTCGTGCCGGAAAGGCCTGCATCTGCGCCGGCCCCGTTGCCTAACGTAAGCGCCGACCATAAGATTACGGCGTCGCCCGCGGTACGCCAGCGTGCCAAGGAACTGGGCGTTGAATTGAGTGACGTCAAGGCGGCGGGTGGGCATGTCCGGCACGCGGATCTCGACGCGTTTTTGGCCTATGGAAGCGGGCAGGGCTATCGCGCACCCCATATCAGCGCGCGCCGTGACGACGAGAATGTCAAAGTCATCGGCATGCGCCGGCGTATTGCGGACAATATGGCCGCGTCCAAACGCCACATCCCGCATTTCACTTATGTCGAAGAAATTGACGTCACCGCGATTGAAGCGATGCGCGCCGATCTGAACGCCAATCGCGGCGCAAGGCCAAAGCTGACGATGCTCCCATTGCTTATCGTGGCGATCTGCAAGACGATCCCGCAATTCCCGATGATCAACGCCCGTTACGACGATGAAAATGGCGTTGTGACGCGCCATGGCGCGGTGCATTTGGGCATGGCGACGCAAACCGATGCCGGATTGATGGTCCCCGTCATCCGCGATGCGCAAGACAAAAATATCTGGCAGCTTGCGATGGAGATTGCGCGCCTTGCCGACGCTGCACGGAGCGGTACAGCGAAAAGTGAAGAGCTGTCGGGCTCCACGCTTACGGTGACGTCACTTGGCCCCTTGGGCGGCATTGTGACCACGCCTGTCATCAATCGCCCTGAGGTTGCGATCAT
>JBILOZ010000146.1:0-4680 GCA_044374245.1 Sphingorhabdus sp.
TTGCGCCTCGGCAATATCGGCTAGCTGCACAGGCCCTTTGCCGAAATGGTCCGCAAGATGCTGCATGGCGCGGATGGCGTAGCGGGTTTTCTGGGACAGCATGATTTGCTTGTGCGCCGGAAAGCCTCTTTTTTCAACCCAGCAAGTAGACAAAGTGGCGATAGTTTGAATTTCGTGCCGAAATTCTGGTCGATCTGCGTGCAAATGCAGTTGCATTGCAACAGGTGTCGGCATAGCGTGTGATGGTAAACGAGGCTCAGGGGTGAGCTAGAATAACAGGGGTGAAATATGAAATATTCAAAAACCGCGATTCTTTTGTTGGCAACGTGCCTTACCACGCCTGCCTTTGCGCAGGATGCATCGCCACCTGTTCAGACCGAAACAGCGCAGGATGAAGGTGAGGCAATCATCGTTACCGGATCGCGTATTAAACGTGACGTGAACGATAGCGCGTTGCCGCTTTCGGTTATCACAACGCAGGATTTGGCCCGCGAAGGGATCAGCAATCCTGAGCAGTTTATCGCTTTCCTCTCCACCAACGGGTCTGGAAATGACAATTTGGCGTCGAACTCTGACGTCGTAGGGGCGGATTCGCGCGGCAAAAACGGTTTATCAGCAGCTAACCTGCGCGGACAAGGGCCATCGGCTACGTTGGTGTTGCTGAATGGCCGACGCGTATCGTCTCACGGACAGGGTGGTTCTGCAGTTGATGTTAATCAAATCCCTTTTGCTGCACTTGAGCGGATTGAAGTCCTGAAAGACGGCGCATCTGCAATTTACGGCACAGACGCCATTGGTGGCGTGATCAACTTCATTACCAAAACCAATTTTCGGGGCCTTACCCTTAACGGCTTTACCGATATCACCGAAGCAGGTGATGCTCCGATTTATCGCTTGTCCGCAACGGCTGGCTATGGCGATTTGGATGAACAGGGCTTCAACATCATGGGAGCGGTGAGCAAAAGCTGGAATAGTGTCCTGTTTGGCCGTGACCGTGACTTTGTGAATGGCAACCAACCCAATCGCGGTTTGTCGATCGATACACGTGGCACGCCAATCGCGACAGCTTTTTCCCGTAACCCTACTCCAGCTGGCGTCGGGATAACGCAAGGAGGTACATTGCTTGGCGGCCGTCCCGGCTCTTCGACGTCGTTGGCGACCAACCCTGGTTTCTTCATACCTGGAACAACCATCGCAGCCGTGGATGGCGTTAACCCGCTGCGCTTGCCGGGAGGCGCTGGTTGTGCATCTGTGCCTAATGGGCTGAATTACGACTCCGCTTTGTGGGGTGCGCCGACTGCGGCCCTTGCTTGTTCTTGGGATACGGCAAGCGCGGCCACCCTTCAACAGCCACTGCAAACGCTAACCTATTATTCGCGGGCCACCGTTAAGATTGCAGGCGATCACAAGATATTTGCTGAAGTCACAGGGTCAGATGCAACGGCCAAAAAGGCGTTCTCGAACAACCAATATAGCAGCAACGAAACGACACTGCCGATTGCGTACCCGCGGAATACTCTAACAGCAGCCAGTTATGACGCTGTTTATAATTCCATTGTTGCTACACTGCCAGCTGTCGCTGCCAATAACGGCAAGCCCATTTCGTTCCGCTACCGCTGTATTGCGTGCGGAGAAAGGTCGCTGGTCACGGACACCAAAACGCTTCGGGCATCGGCGGGAATTGAAGGACCATTGTTCGAAGGCTGGGACTATCAGGCCGGCGGGTCTTTCGCCCGCAGCAAGTCTAACACCGTTTTGGGTTCAGGTTACCATTATACTGGTGTTTACACAAATAGCACTCAAGTCGCTAATGCGGTAGCAGCGGGGCAAGTGACCGCCCGTATCGGCAATGCTGATAGTCGCGCTCCAACCGCTCCCGGAGCTTCTGCCCCGGGGATTGTCGGCCTGTTCAACAGCGGTATTTTGAACCCATTCTCCCTGTCTCAATCACCTCAAGCGATCGCTGGTTTGGAAGCTGTCTCGGCAAATGGTGTGGTTCTCGCGGGCGGCGTTTACAAAGTAACGCAATTTGACGCGTCATTCTCTGGCGGCTTATTCAATCTGCCGGGGGGAGAGGTGCGAGCGGCCGTTGGCGTTGATTACCGCAAAGAAACCTACCAATTTGATCCGGGCGCTCCTGGGGCGTTGGCTGCAGCGTCAATCTTTAACGCTCCGTTCGACAATGCGTTCGGTTCACCTAAGGTTAGCCGCAATGTGAAGGCCGCTTACGCTGAGGTTTTGTTCCCCATCTTTGATGCCTTTGAAATCACGGGTGCGGCGCGGATCGATGAATATTCAGGCTTTGGTTCGACGGTTAATCCAAAGATCACCGCTAAATATAGTCCCACCGATTGGTTGCTGTTCCGCGGTTCGTATAACACGGGCTTCCGCGTGCCGACCTTCAACCAGATTTTTAATGGACAATTTGTTCTACCAAGCCCCGGCAATGCCCTTGTAGATCCAACTACTTGCTCATCGGGTATCGTCAGCACGACTGTTCCGGGCTGCAATGCTATCACGCCCGATACGCTCAACGGCGGCAATTTGGAATTAGGTCCGGAATCTTCCAAGCAGTATAGTGTTGGTGTGCTGTTACAACCGACCAAAAGGATCAGCCTTGGCGTTGACTATTGGAATATTGCTGTCGATAATACTATCGGCTCTCTTACAACAACTCAACTCTTTCAGAATATCACGGCATTTGGTGATCGCATTCAGCGAACTAATGGTGTGATTACGGCTCTAGACTTGCGCACCGGGAACTTCGGTTCGCGTCGTACCGAGGGCCTTGAAATCAGCGCGCGGGCAAGCATTGATGCTCTTGGCGGCGATATTGGGTTTGGAATTGACGGAACTTATCTGCTCGATAAGCGTGAGAAACTGTTGCCGAACCTGCCATATACTGACTTGGTTGGGATATTCACGTTGTTTGGTGACGTCGGCCTGAAGTGGAAGCACAATGCATTCATCAGTTATAACAACGATGGTTTCGGCGTCACATTCTCCCAGGTTTTCCGCGATGGGTATAAAAATAACACCAGCCCAGCGGCAGCTTTAGCCCGGCCCGACTATAATCCGCAGGTTAAATCATATATGACCTACAATATGTCGATCTCTCAAAAGATTGCTGAACGTTTTACTATCACTGGTGGCGTTCGAAATATTTTCGACACGGATCCACCTTTTGTAATTACCTATGACAGTGATTCAGGTGCGGGTGGTTCTTGGGACCCGCGTGTGGCCGATCCACGCGGGCGTTCACTCACAGTCGCCTTAGAGGTAAAGTTCTGACCCCCGACAGAAGACAGATTATGGCGGGGCTGGCGGCAATGCTGTCGGCCCCACCGCTTTTGGCGGCTTCGCCTGAAGCAAAAGGCGCGCGTAAGCCATCGCGTTTGCGCGTCGGCGATACCGTCGGGCTGATTGAACCGGCGTCGGCGAGTGACGAGCCGTTCCAGATCCAGTTGGTTGAAGAAGCCATCATCGCAATGGGGCTGAAGCCCAAACGGGCGCCGCATGTGTTGAACCGCTACGGCTATCTTGCCGGGCAGGACAAAGACCGCGCGGCAGACATCAACGCGATGTTTGCGGACAAGGACGTAAAGGCGATATTTGCGGTGCGCGGCGGATGGGGCAGCGCACGGCTTTTGCCTTATCTCGATTGGAACATCATTCGCGCCAATCCCAAGCTGCTGACGGGCTTTAGTGACATCACCGCCCTGCACATGGCGATTGCGGCCAAGGGCGGCTTTGTGACCTTACACGGGCCAAATGCGGGCAGCGCATGGGGCAAGTCATCATGGGACATATACCGCGAAATCGCCTTTGATGCGGGCACACCCTCATTTGTTAATCCAGAGGGCGACGAGGACCGGCTGACCCAGCGTCGCTGGCGCACACGCGTTTTGGGCACGGGCACGGGCAAAGCGCAGGGGAAGCTGCTCGGCGGTAACCTAACCGTGCTGACTGCGCTTGCCGGAACCCCTTATTTGCCGGACTTTAATGGCGCGATCTTGTTCCTTGAAGATGTGGACGAGGCGGAATATCGCATCGACCGGATGCTCACCCAATTGGGGCAGGCTGGCGTGCTAAAAAACCTGAAAGGCGTTGTGTTTGGTCAATGCACTGACTGCGTCAACAAAGGCACCAGCTACGGTTCGTTTACGTTGAATGACGTCCTCACCCAGCATCTGGGTGGTTTGGGCATTCCTGCCTATCAAGGGGCGTGGTTCGGGCATATTACCGACCAATTCACGCTGCCCGTTGGCGGCATGGCAGAAATTGACGCCGATGCCGGTACGCTGCGCTTGCTGGAGCCTGTCGTCGTTTAGTTCAAAATTTGGGATATGACCAAAGCAAACGCATTGTTCGCCATGTGCAGGATGATGTTCGTGCGCAGCGATCCTGTGCGGTGGTAGAGATAACCAAAAGCGATGCTGAGCGACATCAATCCGGGGATGGCATAAAGCTGCATATGTACGACCGCGAACAGGAATGATGACAGCAGGATTGCCGCCCAAAAGGGCACATATTTCGCAACCGCATTTTGCAGCATGCCCCGGAACAGCAATTCTTCGACAATCGGCGCCGCAATCGCAATGGCGAAAAATATCGCGGCAATATTCACGGGCGTGCGCGGTATGGAGGCAAGGATTTTGGCCATTTCCTCCTGCATTCCGA
>JBILOZ010000033.1:0-16743 GCA_044374245.1 Sphingorhabdus sp.
AAGCGCGCCTTTGCCAAAGCGTTTTGGCTTTTGCAAGCCTAATCAGATGATCGGAGCGGAACGGATGCCGATTGCGACAAAATAATCATCCAGCTTGGCAGATGTTTCGTCCGACAGCTCAATGAAAACCCGCCGTGCATCGGCTGGATCCTGATGCCGGACGAGCATGCCGCTTTCGGTCATTACGGTAATCCACCGCAATGCCGTCGTCGGTGGAACCGCAGCGGCAATACACAGGCTGGAAACCGAGACATGCTGCCCTTCTTGCCTAGCAGCCTTTAGGTCTAGCAAAATATCCCAGGCAGGGTCCGCGAACAGATCGGGTGGAAAATAACGCTCCCGCATACGGCGCAGCTTGATAATCTCGCGCAGCGTTTGGGCGTCCGTCGCGTCCGAACGCATATCACTGGCGGATGGAAATCCCTGAAACCCACTTAATGGCGCTGGCCGAAAGGAAAGAGCTTTGTCGGATACCGATGTTTTGCGTTCCGAATCGGCCATGCGGGCAAGAGTGCGCGCAAATTCTGCAAGCTCGTCGCTGATTCGGTGCAGCGATCCGAATGGGACATCACGGTTCGTGTCATGCAGTCGGTCCATTTCGCCCCGTCCAAACGCCCCCGCCAAAATCGGCATCGCCTCAATGTAATCAGCGTCGACGAAAAAATGGCACTGGCCGTGCGGAAGCGCTGCATAAGCGTCCTCGAGCCCATCCATATTGGTCCACACCAACGCAGTGCTCCGATGCATTTGAAGATACCGCGATATGCGCGACAGGAAATCTGAGGGTATATCCATTTTGGATGTAAAATGGACCAAAATGAAATCCGTCCGCTGTGTATCGTCCATCACCAGCGCGGTGCAGCCCATTATGGACAATAATCGCTTGAGTTCAGCGACGCGTTGCGCCGTGCCGCCGACGATCATGGCCGTGCGGCCATTCATGCTGGAACCAAAGGTGGACGGGGGTTTTACCATATTTATTCTCTCGGAAATGCGAAAAGGGGCTTCACGTCGCGAACGCACGATGTTTGCGGTGTGCGCCATGTACAATTTATATCCATTTTGGAAGAAACAGTTTTGGCCGACTGGTTGTTTGCAAGGCACCCCTGATGCGCTAATCCCCCGTTCATTGCGCCTGCGCACACGGGCCGCAAAATGCAGAGGAGCATATTTAGGTGAAAACGAGAAAAATCATGTTGAGCGCAGCGGCGCTTTTATTGTCAGGAGTTGCGATGACGGCGGTTGCACAAGCGAAAGAAATGAAGTCCGGCCAATCGGCCAGCGACCCCGTATTGCTTCAGGAATGGACCGGGCCATATGAGGGCGTGCCGCCATGGGACAAGGTGAAAGTTGCGCAATTCCCGGCCGCGTTTCAGGCAGCCATGAATGCATCAAAGGCCGAGTTTGAAGCGATGCTCGCAAAGCCCGAAGCCATTACGTTCGACAACACCATCACCGCCAGCGAACTGTCCGGCGAAAAAATCGGCCGGCTGTTTTCGATCTGGGGCGTGCATTCATCCAACCTGTCGAACCCTGAAGTCCGCAAAATTCAGGCGGAATGGGAACCAAAGGTTAGCGCGTTTTTCTCCGAACTTTCGCTGGATGCCCGTTATTTCCAACGCGTCAAATATCTCTACGATCAACGCGCCAATCTTGGCCTAGATGCCAAGCAGATGCGGCTGTTGGAACGGACGTATGACGGTCTTGTCCGCAATGGAGCGATGCTCGATGCCGGCAAGAAAGCGCAGGTCATCCGCATAGAGACCGACCTTTCCAAGAAATTCTCTGCTTTCTCCGAAAAGGTTCTGGCGGATGAAGAAACCTTCATCCTCATAACCGACGCGGCGGACCTTGCGGGATTGCCCGAAAGCTATGTCGCGGCAATTCAGGCTGCGGCCAAGGCAAAGGGCCAAACAGGCTGGGCTGTTGTGAACACCCGCTCCGCCGTGCAACCTTTCCTTGAAAATTCGACGCGGCGCGATTTGCGTGAAAAGGTCTGGCGCGCATTTACGATGCGCGGCGATAACCAGAATGCGAACGATACTAACGCGACCATCGCCGAAATATTGAAACTGCGTCAGCAGCGCGCCGAAATCCTGGGCTTCCCGACCCATGCCCATTACCGCATGGCCGACACGATGGCGAAGGACCCGAACAAGGCGATGGACCTGATGATGAAGGTCTGGCCTGCTGCTGCCGCCCGCGTCAAAGAAGAAGTGGCCGACATGCAGGCCATCGCCAATGCCGACAACATCACGATCGAACCATGGGATTATCGTTTCTATGCGGAAAAGGTGCGCAAGGCGAAATATGACCTCGATCAGGAAGCCGTTAAACCCTATTTCCAGCTGGATAACATGGTCGCCGCCATGTTCGACGCGGCAGGCAAGCTATATGGTCTAACGTTCACGGAAAACACGGGCACGGTCCCTGTGTTCGAACCCAAGGTGCGGACATTTGAGGTCAAGCGCGATGGCAAGGTCGTCGGGCTGTTCTACCTCGACAATTTCGCGCGCGCGGGAAAGCGTTCGGGCGCGTGGATGACCACCTATCGCAGCCAGCATAAATTGGGCGGCAAGAATGACATCGTGCTTGCGTCGAACAATAACAACTTCGTGCCCGGCGCCGATGGGGTGCCCACGCTGATCAGCATTGATGACGCGTCGACATTGTTCCACGAATTCGGTCACGCCATTCATTATCTGAACTACGACATCACATGGCCGGGCCTTGGCGGCACGCCCCGCGACTTTGTGGAATATCCAAGCCAGGTGAACGAAAACTGGTTGCTAACGCCTTATGTGCTCAACACTTATGCCAAGCATTATAAGACAGGTGAGCCAATCCCGGCAGCCTTGGTCGAAAAAATCCGCGCGAGTGATACGTTCAACCAAGGCTTTTCGACCGTGGAATATCTATCGAGCGCCATTTTGGATATGAAGCTGCATAACCGCAGCGAACCTGTAACCGATCCGCGCGCATTTGAACGCGATACGCTGGCCGAAATTGGCATGCCCAAGGAAATGGCGATGCGCCATCGCCTGCCGCAGTTTAACCACCTGTTTGCCGATGATGGCTATTCAGCGGGTTATTACAGCTATCTCTGGTCCGAAACGATGGATGCCGACACATGGGCGGCCTTCACGGAAAAGGGCGATGTCTGGGACAAGGCAACAGCGGAGCGGTTCCGGTCCATGCTGCTGGCAACGGGCAATGAAACCGACCGGATCGAAGCCTATCGCGCATTTCGTGGCCGTGATCCGGATGTGAAATATATCATGAAAAAGCGCGGTTTCCCGACGGGCGAATAACGCTTTTTTCAGATTAAAAAGGGGGCTGCACAGGCGAAAAACTGCGCAGCCCTTTTTTGTTGATTTCCGGAGCGCGAATGCCAAAATTGAGCTATTGTTGCATGCGGCCTTGGCAAAACGCCGCCGTCCGCCAAAGGAGATGTTAAATGCTCGGTTTATTCTTCGGCAAAGAACCTTGGTTTCGTGCGAAACGGTTCGGCTATGGTGCTGGCCTGCCGTTCAAGTGGCAGGGATGGGTGACATTAGCTGTTTATCTTCTGGCGATGACTGGCTTGGGGCTGCTCGCGGATAATGATCAAGCGATACCCACAATAGCGACAGTCGCGCTCATGTTGATCATTACCAGCATCTTCGTCGTCATCGTTCGCAACCACACCGAGGGCGGCTGGAAATGGCGCGGGCTTTAACGCTTAACGCAGCGCTTCGTCCAACAACCGCGCGAGCCTGATACCACCGCGCTCAACCTGTTGGCGTAATGCGGCGCGTGACGCAGCGATGTCGGCTTCATCAATAACCACGGGTGCGGTTGGCTTTGCGCCACATGGGTCACCATCGACCGCGCGGGGATAGGCAATCTCTTTCGATATCGCCCAATTTTCTTCGCTCCACAGGCGGGCATTGCCCTGTTTGACAGCGGCTTTCTCCGCGGGCGAAAACGCGCGCACAATCGCCGGTGCGGCAGACAGCGCGCGGTCGGCCAACAAGCCATCCCACACCATATGCAAATTATATCCCCGCATATTGCCATATATGACCTTTAGGTCATTGCCGCCGCGGTCCGCACGGTCACCGGCGTGCAATGGCTGGTGAATGTCACCCACAAAATGCACGAGAAAGGCCAGCGCCTGCAAACGGAGATGCGCAGGCAGCGCCTTGTTTGACAGCAACGCAAAGTTGCGGTCGATCTGCGCCGACACGCAGTTCCCGTCGGCGCACGCGCTGTTCAGGTCGAACGGCTTGCAGATGTCGACATTCTGATAATGCCAGCTGTTGGTATAGCCCCAGCGCGCACGATCGCCCTTGATGCAATCCGCCCAGACGCTGACATCGGCGATATTGCGCATCGCGCATTTGGGCGTGCCGAGCATCGGCGCTGCACGCAACAGACGTTGCATATTTGCGCGCGCCTTGGGCGACATATTGGCCTGCGCAATGTGCGCCACGGTCTCATGTCCATATTCCCAATAGGCCTGAACAGGGGCAAGTGGCGCGACAAGGACGAGAAGAGCGATGAGCAAGCGTTTCATGTGCGCGCCATAATTTGTAACGGCGTGTAAATCAAAGCAACAATCGCGCGTGGTACGTATAGGATGATGATTGCGGGAATATTCCAAGCCGCCTATATCCCCCCAATGTCTTCCATTCGCCCTTGGCGCGATATCGCGCGTCGTCAGTCCCGCCAGATCATGGTGGGTAATGTCCCTGTTGGTGGAAATGCCCCGATTGCGGTGCAAACGATGACCAATACGCTGACCAGCGATGCCGCCGCGACCATCGCCCAAATCCGCCGCTGTGAAGATGCCGGGGTCGATATCATCCGCGTGTCCTGCCCTGATGTCGAAAGCACCGCTGCGCTGAAACAGATCGTGCGCGCCGCCAATGTGCCCATCGTAGCCGACATTCATTTTCACTATAAGCGCGCGCTTGAGGCGGCGGACGCTGGTGCCGCGTGCTTGCGCATTAACCCGGGCAATATCGGTTCGTCAGAGCGCGTGAAAGAAGTCGTCAACGCGGCCAAGGCCAATGGCTGCGCCATCCGTATTGGTGTGAACGCTGGGTCTCTGGAAAAGGACCTCCTCGAAAAATATGGCGAACCTTGCCCGGAGGCGCTGATCGAAAGCGCGCTTGACCATATCAAGCTGCTGCAGGACCATGATTTCCACGAATATAAGGTCGCGGTAAAAGCGTCCGACGTGTTCCTTGCGGTTGCGGCCTATATGGGGCTGGCCGAGGCGGTGGATTGCCCGCTGCACCTTGGGATTACCGAAGCGGGCGGATTGATTGGCGGCACCGTCAAATCATCCATCGGCATGGGCAATATGCTCTGGGCGGGAATTGGTGACACCATCCGCGTCAGCCTGTCTGCCGAACCCGAAGAGGAAGTTCGCGTCGGCTATGAAATCCTCAAGGCATTGGGCCTGCGCACCCGCGGCGTCCGCGTGGTCAGCTGCCCCAGCTGCGCGCGCCAAGGTTTCGACGTCATCCGCACCGTGCAAAAGCTGGAAGATGCGCTGAGCCATATCAAGACGCCCATGTCACTCTCGGTGCTTGGCTGCGTCGTCAACGGCCCCGGCGAAGCGCGCGAAACCGACATTGGCATCACCGGCGGCGGCAATGGCAAGCATATGGTCTATCTGTCGGGTGTGACCGATCACCATGTCGAAAATGACGACATGGTCAGCCACATCGTCAAACTGGTCGAAGCCAAAGCAGCCGAAATCGATGCCGGCACCAGCGTCAGCATGGATACGTTGCACGGGAAAGCGGCTTGAGCCTCTCCATTCGTTCGGCGACGCCCGCGGACATTTCGCTCATTGGCCAGTTCATCCGCGACCTCGCGGAATATGAAAAGCTTGCCCATGAAGTGCGTTTTGATGAGGCGGTGATGGCGCAAAAGCTGTTTGGACCGCGCCCCTTTGCTGAGGTGTTGATCGGCGAGATTGACGGAACGCCGCAGGGCTTTGCATTGTTCTTCCACAATTTTTCGACCTTTGAAGGGCGTCCGGGGATTTATCTGGAGGATCTGTTCGTCCGGCCCGACGCGCGTGGTTCGGGGCTTGGCAAGGCATTGCTGGGTAAGCTTGCGGCGCTTGCGGTGGAACGCGATTGCGCGCGGCTGGAATGGTCGGTGCTCGATTGGAACACGCCCGCGATTGATTTTTACAAAGCGCTTGGCGCACGTCCGATGGACGAATGGACGGTGTACAGGGTCGATGGCGATGCCCTGACTGGCCTTGCGGCGCATAGCATTTAGCCATGGCTGAATTGCACCCGCGCCCCTTTGTCCCATTCATGGTGGCGGCGGCTGGTGTCGGCACATTTTCGCTGATGGACGCGGCGATGAAGGATCTGGCGCTCTCCATCGGCGCGTATAATGCGGTGATGTGGCGCAACACCGTCGGTGCGTTGTTGATGGGCGTTTTGTTCGTCGGCACGCGGCAAAAATGGCCGCCCGTACATCTGCTGAAAATCCATTTGTGGCGCAGCATCGTCGTCGCGGTGATGGCGGTCAGCTTTTTCTGGTCGCTCACGAAATTGCCCTTGGCCGAAGCCATTGGTCTGAGCTTCATCGCGCCCGTCATCGCGCTATATCTTGCCGCCGTGATGTTGAAAGAAACCATTGGGAAAGAGGCGATCTGGGCATCGCTGGCGGGCTTGGGCGGCGTTGCGATCATCATGGCGGGCCGGTTGAGCGGACATTATACGATGGACCATATCTGGGGCGCTGCTGCGGTTTTATTTTCGGCAGTGGTGTTTGCCTATAACCTCATCCTCGCGCGGCAGCAGGCGCAGGTCGCTGGCCCAATCGAGATCGCCTTTTTCCAGAATCTGTTTGTCGCGTTAACGCTTGGCCTTGCTGCGCCATGGTTTTTGCAGCCCATCGGCATGTCTGATGCCCCAATGGTCGGCAGCTCCGCGGCGCTGGCCGTTATCTCGCTGCTCCTATTAAGCTGGGCATATGCACGTGCAGAAGCGCAGATTTTGATTCCGGTCGAATATACCGCCTTTGTCTGGGCAGCGTTTTTCGGCTGGCTGTTCTTTGCCGAACCCGTCACCTGGCCTGTGCTTTTGGGCACGGCCTTGATCGTGGGCGGAAGCCTGATTGCGGCGCGGGCAAAACCCGTTCCGGTCAATCAGGTGGAGGTTGCGACGGTTTAGGAGAGGGGTGGAGTCCGTTCCTCCACCCGACCCAAGTTCAGCAGGACGTGCTTACGCCGTCAGCGCCGAATAGATCATCGTCTTGATTTCGCGGCGCACCGGATAGGTGGTCGATGGCAGCAATTGCGTCATGAAAATCATGATGATGTCTTCCACCGGATCGATGAAAAAGGCGGTGGAATACATGCCACCCCAATAAAAATCGCCGTTGGAACATGGCGCCAATGTTGCGGCGCTGTCGATGGTCGTGGCAAAGCCAAGGCCAAAGCCAATGCCAGCCATATCGGCCTCGCTAAACAAAGACTTCGACATTTGCGTCAGGTCTTGGCCGCCGGGAATATGGTTGGCGGTCATCAATTCTATCGTTTTGGGGCTCAAGATTTGCGTCCCATCCAGCGCGCCGCCATTCAGCAGCATCCGGCAAAACCGATGATAGTCGGATATGCTCGACGCAAGGCCGCCGCCGCCGGAATTGAACGTCCAACCCTTGGCCCAGGCACTTTCGGACCCAGCCTTGTCGAGCAGCTTCATTTTGGCTTCGGGGTCAAAGCCAAAGCCGTCGGGAATGCGCGATGCCTTATCGGCGGGCACTTGGAAAAATGTATCGGCCATGCCCAGCGGCGCAAAGATATGCGTCTGGAAATATTCAGGCAGTGATATTCCGCTGATCCGTTCCACCAATATGCCGACAATGTCGGTCGCTACGGAATAATTCCACTGCGTGCCTGGGTCGAATTCCAGCGGGATTTGCGCGAGCGTGTCGATCACGCTTTGCGATGTATTTTTGGTCCAGCTTTCCACATCGGTCTTGCGATAGGCCGCGTCGACATTGCCCTGTTCCTGAAAACTATAGGTAAAGCCAGCCGTGTGACGCAGCAGATCGACGATGCGCATCTGCGTCGTCGGCGGGCGCGTCATAAACGGCACATTGCCGCCGCCGCCCATAAATACGCCCAGTTTCGCAAACTCCGGAATATATTTGGAAACCGGATCGGTCAGCGCAACCTTGCCCTGTTCGACCAGCTGCATGAACGCGACCGAGGTGATGGGCTTGGTCATCGATGCAATGCGAAAGATCGCGTCGTCCGCAACGCCTGAGCTCCACTGGAGCGCAATATCATCACCGCGTCCGACCAGCAGCGCCGCAAACGGCAATTTGCCGCTGTCGAGATATTCGGTCTGAATGAATGCCGGTATCCGGGCAAGCCGGTCTGGACGGAAACCTAATTCTTCGGCGCTCATACGGCAGTTTGTCCTGTTAATTGGCGGGTTACGGGGTGTGAGCTGGAAAGGCCGCCGTCGACGGCAATGGCTTGACCATTGACGTAGCTCGCCTGATCACTCGCGAGGAACAAGGCGACATTGGCGAGCTCCTCTGGCTGCGCGCCGCGGCGCAGCGGGTTGAGACGGCCGATCTTGTCGGTCACGCCCTTTTCCTTGGCATAATCAAATGTCGGCTTGGTCATGCCGGTTTCGGTAAGACCGGGGCAGATTGCGTTGCAGCGGACATTGGTGCCCGACAATTGTTGCGCGCTGACTTGCGCCAGATTGATGACGCCGGCTTTCGATGCCGAATAAGGCGGACCGCCTGCGCCCGAACGAATGCCTGCGACACTTGCGGTCAGGATGATCGAACCGCCATTGCCGGCATCGGCCATGACCTTGCCCGCATGCTTCACCATCAGCCAAGGGCCAATGAGGTTAACGCGCAAGACACTGGTGAAATTTTCGACTGTGTTGTCGAAGATACCTTCCATGCCGCCGGAGATACCCGCATTGGCAAAGGCGATATCCAGATGGCCGTGCAGTTCGATGGCCTTTGCGACAATCGCGGCGACATCCGCCTCATCGCCTGCGTCCATCTGGACGGCGGTGGCGGCGTCGCCAATCATGGCGGCGGTGTCATGCACCGATGCCGCCATATCGCCCAAAACGACCTTGGCACCTTCGGCAGCAAAGCGAATGGCCGATGCGCGGCCAATGCCTGAACCTGCGCCTGTGATGATGGCTACTTTGCCTGCTAATGCGCCGGTCATACCACTACACCCCCATCAACAACGATTGTCTGTCCTGTCATAAATGTTGACGCATCAGAGGCGAGATAAACCGCAGCGCCTGCAATCTCCCGCGGCTCGCCAATCCGGCCCAATGCTGCGCCAGAGGTCGACGCCTTCAAATTTTCGGGATTTTCCCACAATGCCTTGGCAAAGTCGGTCTTCACCAGACCCGGCGCGATGGAGTTAATGCGCACATTATGCGGGCCAAATTCGCGGGCGAGGTTCTTGGTCATCTGGATATCCGCCGCCTTGGTAATCGCATAAGCGCCCAATATCGGCGATCCGCGCAGGCCGCCGATCGACGATACAATGACGATGGAACCGGCCTTGCGTTCGATCATTTCGGGGGCAACCATCTGGATCAACCAATGCTGCGACACGATATTGTGATCGAGTGTCTTGCGCAGCTGTTCATCGGTGATCGTCGCCATTGGGCCGTAATGCGGATTCGATGCCGCGTTGCAGACCAGAACGTCGACTTTGCCAAACGCCTTGCGGGTTTCATCGACCAGGTTTTGCAGCGACTCTTTGGACGAAAGGCTTGAGGCCATGGCAATCGCGGCGCCCGGATGCTTGGCATTGATGCCCGCGGCGACCGCTTCGCAATCATCGATATTCCGGCTGGAAATCGCGACCTTTGCGCCGTGATCGGCCATTTCTTCGGCAATCGCCTGACCAATGCCACGCGATGAACCTGTGATGATTGCGACCTTACCGGTCATATCGAATAGTGACATTGATCTCTCTCCTGTTCCTCCCGCTCACGGGGAGGATATTATTCTTTACGCCCCGGCTTGCTCGGCAAATTTCCATGCGGATTGCGCGAGCGGGTACACACGTTCGGCCATCGCTTGTGCATGGGACGAACTTGCAGTGCCATCAATGACGCGTTTCTTGATACCCTGAATAATCCCCGCCAAGCGGAAGAAGTTATAGGCAAAATACCAGTTCATATCGGGCACGCCGTCACGGTTCGTTGCCGCGCAGTAGCGTTCGACCATCGCGTCCAGCTCGGGGATGCCCAATGCCGCGCGATCCAAATCCATGACGCCGGAGCGCCCTTCATTGTGCGTGACCCATGCCATCGCGACATAGGTGAAATCCGCCAACGGATCGCCAAGCGTCGACAGTTCCCAGTCGAGCACGGCGACAACATGTGGATCCTTGGCATCGAAAATCATGTTGTCGATGCGGTAGTCGCCATGAACGACGCTGGTGCGTGTTTGTTCGGGCAGCGTTTTGGGCAGCCATTCGATCAACCGCTCCATTTCGGGCATGACCTCGGTTTCCGCCAAG
Organism: Sphingorhabdus sp.; assembly: GCA_044374245.1. GTDB lineage: Bacteria > Pseudomonadota > Alphaproteobacteria > Sphingomonadales > Sphingomonadaceae > Sphingorhabdus_B. The sequence continues at coordinate 10,544 of JBILOZ010000033.1, forward strand.
CGATATTGCTTTGTCCAGCGGTCCACCTGACGTCCGAAATAATTGCCGGGTTTGCCAAAATCGGACAGTCCGGCGGCGTCGACATCAACATTGTGCAACGCGGCAAGCGTGTCGATCATCGCTTCATAGGTTGCGGTGCGCTCGGCCGGGTTCGACCCCGGCATCGCGCCGTCCCAAATGGTGCGGCCTTCGACCATGTCCATGATGTAGAACCAGCTGCCGATGACGCTGTCGTCGGTGCACAGGCCATAAGGCTTGGCGACGGGAAAGCCGGTCGGATGAAGCCCGGCGATGACCTTATATTCGCGATCCACGGCATGCGCGCTGGGCAACAAAACACCCAGTGGCTTGCGGCGCAGCACATAAGACCCGCTTTTGGCGTTGAGCCGGTAGGTCGGGTTGGATTGCCCGCCCGCGAACTTCAGCGCCTGCACGGGGCCTTCAAAACCCGCGACATTGGCGGTCATCCATTCGGCAAGCTTGGCTTCGTCCAATATGTCCGTGCCGGTTGGTGCAACCGTGCCGGTAAAGGCCGTCTGTGCATCAATGGGTGTCGGCGCTGCGGTCATTGGTCGAATACGATAACCGAACGGGCCGCATCACCGCGCTTCATTTGGTCAAAGCCTTCATTGATACGTTCCAGCGGAATGGTCTCCGAAACGATGCTGTCGAGATCCAGCATACCGCGCATGTAGAAATCCACAAGGCGCGGAATATCAACAGGGAAGCGGTTGCCGCCCATGATCGCACCTTGCAATTTCTTGCCCGACAGCAAATCCATTGCCGACAGTCCGACCGAATGCTGCAGCGGCATCATGCCCAGTATCGTTGCAGTCCCACCGCGCTTGAGCGATTTGACGGCAAGCTCACCCGACGCGGGACGACCGACAGCTTCAATCGCGTGATCAACGCCGCCCTTGGTCAATTCCTGAATTTGCTTGGCTGCATCAGCATCCATTGGGTCGATGACATCGGTTGCACCCAGCTTCATCGCCAGCGCACGCTTTTCGGGCATAGGGTCAGCGGCAATGATGCGGCCGGCACCAGCAATTTTCGCCGCGTTAATCGTTGCTAGGCCAACGCCGCCACAGCCGATGACTGCAATGGTTTCACCGGGCGTTACTTTGCACGCGTTGAAAATCGTGCCTGCACCCGTGGTGACCGCACAGCCGATGACAGATGCCTTATCAAGCGGCATTTCGGGGTTAATCGCAACGCACGCATGTTCATGCACCAGCATCATTTCGGCATAAGCCGACAGGTTCAGCATCTGGTTGACGATGCTGCCATCGGGGCGTGTCAGGCGCGGGGCTTCGCCGGGCTTGCGCCGGGTATCGCCGCCAAGGCACAGGGACATCCGGCCAGAGACGCAATATTCGCAATGGCCGCAGAATGCGCTCAGGCAGGTGACAACGGCGTCGCCCACCTTAACGGTACGCACTTCGCTGCCCACGGCCTCAACAATACCCGCCGCCTCATGGCCGGGAATTGCGGGCAGGGGGTGCGGATATGTGCCTTCGATGAAATGCAGATCGCTATGGCAAAGCCCGCAGGCCGCAGTGCGTATAAGCACCTCATGCGGCCCGGGGTTCGAAATATTGATCTGTTCAATCTGAAGCGGTTTGCCCGCTTCGATCAGGACAGCAGCCTTCACCGTGTTGCCCCCATGTCACCGCTCGACATGCCTTCTTTGCCGCGGCCGCCATGCTTGCCCAATTCCATACGGGCAATTGCGCGGGCGTGCACTTCATCCGGACCATCGGCCAGACGCAAGGTGCGCTGATGCGCCCATGCATTTGCCAGACCGAAATCGTCGGACACGCCGCCGCCGCCATGCGCTTGAATGGCATTGTCGATGATGCTGAGCGCCATGTTCGGTGCTTGCACCTTGATCATCGCGATTTCCGCAGCCGCTGCCTTGTTACCGACCTTGTCCATCATGTCCGCAGCCTTGAGGCAAAGCAGACGGGTCATTTCAATGTCGATACGGGCACGGGCGATGCGTTCTTCCCACACGCTATGTTCGGCAACGGTCTTGCCGAACGCAACGCGCGACTGAAGCCGCTTGCACATTTTCTCCAGCGCTTCTTCGGCGGTCCCGATGGTGCGCATGCAGTGGTGAATACGGCCAGGTCCAAGGCGCCCTTGCGCGATCTCGAAGCCGCGGCCTTCGCCCAGCAGCATGTTCGATGCGGGAATGCGGACATCCTTCAATTCGATTTCCATATGGCCATGCGGCGCATCGTCATAGCCGAACACAGGAAGATGACGCAGAATTTTAACGCCCGGCGAGTCGAGTTCCATCAGCACCATTGATTGCTGCGCATGGCGCTTGGCTTCGAAATCGGTCTTGCCCATGACAATCGCGATTTTGCAGCGCGGGTCGCCCGCACCTGATGACCACCATTTAACGCCGTTGAGGACATATTCGTCGCCTTCACGGCGAATCGATGTTTCGATGTTGGTTGCATCTGACGACGCAACGGCTGGCTCAGTCATCAAAAAGGCAGAACGGATTTCGCCGTTCATCAGCGGGATCATCCACTTTTCTTTTTGCTCTGCGGTACCGTACCGCAGGAACACTTCCATATTGCCGGTGTCGGGCGCGGAGCAGTTATACACTTCGGATGCAAAACCGATGCGGCCCATTTCTTCGGCGCACAGGGCATATTCCATGTTGGTCAGGCCGGGGCCGTCGAAATGGACGCTGTCGTCGACATGCACACGGCCCGACGTTGGCGGCATGAACAGGTTCCAAAGACCAGCGGCTTTCGCGCGTGCCTTTTCCTCTTCAACGACCTGAAGCACTTTCCAACGGTCGCCCACGGCCTGCTCGGCGTAATAATCGGCAACGCGCGGACGCAGGAAGCGTTCGTTATGGTCGCGAATGCGGTCCCGCCAGTAAGTTTGTTTGTCGGTGAGATCGAAATTCATGACTCAGTTCCTCTTCCATATTTAATTGAATAGTTAACTGGCAGACTCTGCCGATGTGTTCAAGGCGCGCAAGCGTTCATTATGACTTTCGCGCGAAATTGGGAAATGCCGTAGAATGAGAACGCCGCTAATTCCAAGGACGGCCACTACGCCCATATAATATAGAGCAAGCCCATCAAGGACAGCGGGGCCGACATTGCCCGGCACGGCGTTTTGGGGAAAATCGGCAAAGCTCAATATCATGCCAGCGGCAAAGGTGCCGATACCAACGGCGCATTTCTGCATGAAGAAATAGCCTGCAAAAAACAAACCTTCGGATCGGCGTCCCGTTTCTTCCTGCGATGCCTCCACAACATCGGCCATCATCGACGATGTCAGCATCATCATGCCGATAGCCGTGCTGTTGGAAAATATAAGGAAGGAAAACATGAATGCGACCGACGGGTCCGATGGCCCACCGGGCACAAGGTCAAGCAGCCAACTGGCGTACAAAGCGGTGTTGAAGCTGAGCGATAGCAGCGCCAACAGGATAGCGGCGTTTTTCTTGCCAAGGCGCGCAGACAACGGCGGCACAATGAAGAAGGCGACGATGACCGTGCCGAACAAGAGAAGCGCGTAATAGAGCATTTCCATCTGCTGCAGCTGCCACAGAAAGGCGAGTTGATAGTTGCTGAGCGCAAAGGTGAGGCCCTGATTGATCAGGGCAAATAACGCGGCCGATACCAGCCAAAGGAAGGCTTTGTTGGACAGGGTTGCCTTTACCTCGGCAAGCGCATGGCCAAGGCCTGCGCCGCGCGGAGCAGGGGGGGATTGTTTGGCCACATGGCGGTGCTGGCCTAATGCTGAAATCAGCACAGCGCCCGTCATCATCAACGCGCCCCATGATGATAGCGAGTCATAGCCATCGGGGTCGCTCACACCCTTTTCACCGGTAAAGAAAATGCCATAGGCGAAAATCAGCATCAGCAAGCCGCCGGCCCAACCGAACAGAAAACGGTACCGCATCAATCGCGTGCGTTCGTCATAATCGCCGGTCAGTTCAGGGACCAAAGCAATCGACGGGACTTCGCACATCGCTACCAATGTGCGCGCCAATACCGCGGTGCAGAACAGCCAGATGATCGTTCCGGTCTGCCCCATTTCGGGCGGGTGCCACAACAGCATCCAGATGATACCCAATGGGATTGCAGCACCATATAACCATGGCAGGCGGCGGCCCCACTTGCTTTGCGTGCGGTCGGACAGCTCGCCAATGATGGGATCCGCGAAGGCATCAAATATCAGCGCCGCCATAATGACAGTGCCGACAATGCCTGCATCAATGCCCAGTACCTGATTGTAGAAAATCAGCAGAAAAACCGAAAAGCCGTTGTCTTTCACGCCATAGGCTACGGAGCCTAGACCATGTATGACCTTCAACGATCGGGGAAGCGGGACTGCTTGGGCCATGGAAAGTTAAATGACGCTGCGCGAAAGGGCAGTGTTTCCGTCGAATCGCACGTTGTTTCTCTCCTGTTTCCCGGCATCATGCTAGGCCCGCTTCTTGGCCTGTCAATCGCGATGCAAATGACGTTACGGCATGCTTCGCTCACCGATAAGCGCTTGCGTTTCTGCGCGTGACCGCCCAAAAATTCATCACGCAATTAAAACAGGAGAGCATGATGTCCGAGCTTGAAACTTTCCGCGCCGAAGCGCGCGCCTGGCTGGAGGAAAACTGCCCAGCTGAAATGCGCACGCCTGCAAAGGGTGACGAAGATGTCTGCTGGGGCGGCCGCAATTTTGTGTTCCAATCAGACGCGCAGAAACTGTGGCTCGAACGCTGCGTGGCGAAGGGATACACCGTGCCCGATTGGCCCAAAGCTTATGGAGGCGCTGGCCTTAGCCCGCAGGAAACCAAAGTCCTGCGTCAGGAAATGGCAAAGCTCGGCTGCCGATCGCCGCTGAACAGCTTTGGCATCTGGATGCTTGGCCCAGCCTTGCTAAAGTTCGGCACTGAAGAGCAAAAAGTGCATTATATGGGCCAGATCGCGCGCGGCGAAATCCGCTGGTGCCAGGGCTATTCCGAACCCGGCTCGGGCAGTGACCTTGTATCGATGCAGACCTTTGGCGAAGACAAGGGTGATCATTGGGTCGTCAACGGCCAGAAAATCTGGACATCCTATGCGGACAAGGCCGATTGGATTTTCTGCCTCGTGCGCACCGACAAGACCAACAAATATCAGGGCATCAGCTTCCTGTTGTTCGACATGGAAACGCCCGGCGTTACGACCAAGCCCATCAAGTTGATTTCGGGCAATTCGCCTTTCTGCGAAACATTCTTCGACAATGTCGTGGTGCCCAAGCATCAGATCGTTGGCGAATTGAACCGCGGATGGGATGTCGCGAAATATCTGCTCGGGCATGAGCGCGAGATGATTTCGGGCATGGGCGGCGATGGCGGCGTGACCTCCATCGGTGCGGCGATGAAGGCTGTATTGTCCGAAGAACCCGTGCTGCGCGCGCAGATGGCATTGTTCGATGTCGAAAATCTGACGTTCCGTGCGCATGGCGAACGGTTCATGGACGAATGGAAAACCGGCAAGGCGCATCCTGCTTATTCCAACCTGATGAAATATGTCGGGACTGAGCTGAATAAAAAGCGCAACGAACTGGTGATGTCGATTGGCGGAACGCAGGCGCTTGAATGGGAAAGCGAACGTTCCAACGGCGGGTCAAAGGCCCGCAATTGGCTGCGGACCAAAGCAAACTCGATTGAAGGCGGCACCAGCGAAGTCATGCTGAACGTCGTATCCAAACGCATCCTCGAAATGCCGGGAGCTTAAGAATATGGCGATGACATTGAACGACGACCAGAACATGCTGCGCGAAAGCGCACGTGATTTCATGGCGAGCGAAGCCCCCGTCACCCATTTCCGCAAATTTCGCGATATGGGTTGCAAGGATGGTTTCAGCCACGGCCTGTGGAAGCAGTTTGCCGAAATGGGCTTCACCGGCATCCTCATTCCTGAGGCGGAAGGCGGCATGGGCATGGGCCAGATTGAGGCCGGAATCGTGCTGGAAGAAATTGGCCGCAACCTGTCACCGTCGCCATTTCTGACGACATCGGTTGCCGCTGTTGAGGCGTTGAAGCTGGCCGACAAGGCGATGCGTGACCGCTGGTTCCCCGGCATTTTGGCGGGCGAAACGGTTATCGGCATTGCGATTGAAGAAGGCGTAAAGCACCGGCCCGAAAAAATTGCCTGCGTTGCCGAACGCAGTGGCAATGG
>JBILOZ010000034.1:0-16616 GCA_044374245.1 Sphingorhabdus sp.
AAAGGCTTTCCAGCGAAAAGGAGCGACAAGTGACAAAACAATTTTGGCTGATGAAGTCCGAACCCGACGTGTATAGTTATGATGATTTGGTGGCAGAAGGCGAAGGCACCTGGGACGGCGTGCGCAACCATAGCGCGGCGATTAACCTGCGCACGATGAAGGTCGGCGACCAAGCTTTTTTCTACCACAGCAATATCGGGCTTGAGATTGTTGCCATCATCACGATCAGCCAAGAGCATTTCATCGACCCGACGGACGAAAAGGCGCGCTTTGTTGCGGTCAAGGTCAAGCCGTCACGCAAGCTTGCCCAATCGGTGACGCTAAAGGCCATAAAGGCGAACCCAAATCTGGCCGAAATGGAAATGCTGCGGCAATCGCGCCTGTCGGTAGCGCCCGTGCGTGAATCCGAATGGAATGAGATATTGAAGATGGCCGGCGAATGAACGTGCCAAAGATCGCGATTCTCGCGCCTGTCCCCGAATATGAAGAAGACTGGTCGCACATAAAGGCCGACTACACGCGGCTATTGGGCGATCAGGCGACCTTTATCGATTGGACCAAGGCGGACGACTTAAGCGGCTTTGATTTGGTCACGCCCTTATTGGCATGGGGATATCCGCGCGATTGTTCGCGCTGGTTTGCCCTGCTTGACCGGTTGGAGGCAGAGGGCATCCCCGTTTCCAATCCGGTCAGCATCTTGCGGTGGAACAGCGACAAATCCTATCTGGCAGCATTGGATGCCGCAGGCATATCGTCCGTTCCAACTTTAGTATCCGACGCGCTGGATGCCGCAGCGCTTGACCATGCCCGCGCCAATTTTGCCGTCGACACGCTCGTGGTCAAACCACCTATTTCCGGCGGTGCCGACGGGACATTCCGGCTGACGCTTCGCGAAGGCATTCCCGGCTCGGTCGCCGGGCAGCGCATGATGATCCAGCCTTATGTGCCAACGATAGCCGAGGAAGGCGAATATTCGCTCTTCTACTTTGGCGGCAGCTTCAGCCACGCCATCATTAAGCGTCCAGCGGCAGGCGATTTCCGCGTGCAGGAACAATATGGCGGCTATGAAGCGGCGGTGACACCGCCTGCCGCAGCGCAAGATCTGGCACAACGCGCCTTAGCCGCCACCGCATCCATCACTGGCGCTGGCACGCTGGCTTATGCCCGGGTCGACATATTGCGCGATGGCGATGGTGTGTTCCGTTTGATGGAGCTGGAGCTGATCGAACCATCGCTCTTTTTGCGCTTTGCGCCCGACCATGGCACCGCATTCGCCGAAGCGTTGCTGGCAACCGCTTTTATGCCTGACGGTAATCGGCGATGATTTCGCCGCAGGCTTGCAATTCCGCTTCATGGCCCGCCTCGCGCCAGCTTTCCGTCAGCGCATCCTTCTCCCACGCAAGCATGGCGGGAAGCCCGAGCATATGGTGCACCCATTTTTGCCCGGCATGGCCGACATCAAGGCCATAAGTGCGCACGCGAAACGCGACTGGCGCAAAAAATGCGTCGACGGCGGTGAAATGCGGCCCCGCCAGAAACGGACCGCCAAAGCTATCAAGACCTTGCGCCCAAAGCTCGGCTATCCGCGCAACATCGCGCTCCAAGGCAGCAGACATGGGCTTTGGCTTTACCCGCACCCCGACATTCATCGTGCAATCATTGCGCAAAGCAGAAAAGCCGCCGTGCATTTCGGTCACGGCGCATTGCGTCCACGCGCGTGCCGCGGGATCCTGCGGCCAGACACCTTCGTGCCGGTCCGCCAAGTATAAAGTGATGCCAAGCGAATCCCAGACAGTCCGCGCGCCGTCCAACAGCACGGGCACTTGGCCCGTGGGTGAAAACGCGCGGAAGGCTTCGTAATTAATATCAGCCGTAAAAGGCTCGATCCGGTCTTCGAACGGGATGCCCAGCATCGTCATCAATACCCAAGGCCGCAAGCTCCAGCTGGAGTAATTGCGGTTCGCGGTGATCAGCGTGTAGGTCATTGGAAACGGCCTTTCCGGTGAAAATGGGTTCTTAGGCGCGCCAGCTAATCTTTCAGTTCCAGCCAACGCGAATCTGTGCGCTGATGATAGCTGTCGAAAACGGCAAAAGGAATGCGGAAGGGCGTGCCCCAGTTGCTGTTCCACATGGCCACGACACCCGTGCGCGTTGCGGGTTCGAAAATCAGCGTTGCGCGATATCCATCAACCGCGCCCGAATGGCCAATAAACTGGCGCCCATCGTAAGTGAAGCTGCGCCAGCCAAGTCCGTAATGGGTATCTGAATTCGCCTGCCGCAGCTCACCGCCATAGATTCGCGCCGTATTGACGCGCGGGGCCTGCGCCAAGCGGAGGGTTGAAGCGGGCAGCACATCGGGGCGCTCGCCCATCGTCGCCTGCAACCAGCGGGAGAAATCAACGATATTGCTTTCTACCCCCGCCGCAGCCGGCACGCGCCAATAGCTTTCCTTTAAGGTGCGGACGCTGCTGCCATTATGTGGTCGAGCCCAATCCTTGGCGCCCGTCAGCCCTGCCATGCCGTAATTCGCGCTGTTCATACCCAGCGGCAAAAAGAAACGTTCACTGACGAGATCGGGATAGGGCCGCTTGCCCGCTTTGGCCAATATCTCACTGGCGGTGTCGAACGCGACATTCTGATAGGTGTGGCAGGTACCGGGCGTACATTGCAACGGCGCTTCTGCCAGACTGGCGCGAATAACGCGCGGGTCCTGCCCATCCTCCAGCCTTTCATCATAAGCGTTTTTGGTGAGACCGGTCTGCTGCGCCAGCAACTGCGCAAAGCTGATCCGCGACTCCGCGCCATCGGGCAAGCGCAGCGAACTATGCCAGCTCGACACCGGCTTATTCAGATCAACCGCGCCTTCGCTCGCCATTGACGCCGCCAGCGTGCCGGCCACCGTTTTGGAGACTGAAGCCCAACGGAACACTGTATTATTGGTAACAGGGACGTCGGTGGAACGGTCAACAACGCCATAGCTATGCACAAAGCGCAGCTCGCCGTCTTCAACTATGGCTACCGCGAGCCCAGCCATTTCGGAACGCCGCGTCAGCGCGGCAAATTGCTGGTCGAGTTTGCCATAATCGATACGACCGCGCCATTCGTCCGGCTGGTCGGGCAAATTCGGGGGTGTCTTTGCCAATTTGCGCAGCACCGCGGCGACCTGGTTCGTCTCCGGCGCCGAGTGTAAAAGATACCAGCTGGCCAGCCCCAATGCAGAGGCGGCGATCAAGGATATAATGAAACGCCGCATCGTACCGATTAAATCGCGACCTCATAATGTGCAGTCGTTTTGCCTGCGACTTCATCAACAGTGATTCCCGGCGCGACTTCAATGAGCTTGAACGGCGACGATTTGTCGGGGCGTTGGAACACCGCCAAATCAGTGATGATCATATCGACGACATTTTTTCCCGTCAGCGGCAATGTGCATGCGGGAATGAACTTTGGCGAACCATCCTTGGCATTATGCTCCATCACCACGATGATTTTCTTCACACCAGCAACAAGGTCCATTGCCCCGCCCATGCCCTTGATCATCTTGCCGGGGATCATCCAGTTGGCGATGTCGCCATTCTCCGCGACTTCCATCGCACCCAGCACGGTTAGGTCGATATGCCCGCCGCGGATCATGGCGAAGCTGGCGGCGCTATCGAAATAGGCGGTCTGCGGCAGCTCGCTGATGGTTTGCTTACCTGCATTGATAAGGTCGGCATCTTCTTCGCCCGCAAAGGGGAAGGGACCGATGCCCAACATACCATTTTCGGACTGCAGCGTTACTTCGACGCCCGACGGAATATGGTTGGCCACCAGCGTGGGGATGCCAATGCCCAGGTTCACATAATATCCGTCGCGCAATTCCTTTGCAGCGCGGGCGGCCATTTCGTCACGGGTCCAGCTCAATGTATCAATCCATCTTCATCAGTGGTGGGGTGTTCAGTCGGCAAATCGGTTGGGTTGGCACGCTCGGCGTCCACACCCTCCCAAATCCGCGCCAAAGCTTCAGCCTCCGGTATTCCGGTGGCGCGGGCCCAAGTTTTGGCGCCGTGGCGAATACAATCGACCAAAGCGACGCCATAGCCCATTGGGTTGCCGCCGACGGGCACGGGGTTGATGAAGCAGGTTACCGGCCCGCCCTCCTTCGCCCAAACACGCAAAAATTCGCGGCTGTCACCAAGCATGTCGGTATAAGGCACAAGATCTATGGGGACCGGCTTACCGCTCATTTCGCGGGCTCCCATTTGGTGTCGGCCGTAAAGATTTCGTCATAGCCACCCCGGATTGACGGGCCATAGACAGGGTTGGAGAACAGGAACCAGCCATTACCCCACATTCCCGCAATCGCAGGATTGGTCGCCAGCTTCCGCCGGTCAGCGACGCTCAGGCCCTTGGCGTTAAACGCCTGGACAAAGTCACCAAGCTGATCCCCCGCCAGCGCTATCACGCAATATTTTGCGGCGATGGCAGCGCGTCTGCCATCTTTGCTCGATCCGGTCGCGTCATCACCCATAAGGTACAGCGTGTCTTTATGTTTGAATTCGCCAAGCCCCGCCATACGCAGCGCATCTTCCGTGCCTTTGGCATTCGCGGCTGTGCGATTGGTGTTCGCGATGATTGTGACGCCAGCATCGCGCATGATTTTCAGTGCGTCGATCGCGCCGGGCATGGCCAGTGCTTTGCCAGCCCCGCTTTTTTCCCACGCATTCCAGATGACTGGGTCAAAATCCTTACCCTGCTCCGCCATGTAGCGCATTGCGCCTACGTTCCAGAGCAGCGTTTCGTCGGCATCAAATACCGCGGCCATTGGCTTTGCGCCGCAGCTTTCGAAACGGGGCGCGTTCGGGGTTGACCCATCTGCCAGCACAGTCTGCGATTTGATGGCACGGTTCAGGGCCTTGGCACGGACATATTGCGCCATCGCCTTATATACCTGCGCCGACGCAATGCTGCCTTCAGCCGAGCCGTAAAGCCATTGCTGGCCCGTCGGTGGCGAAACGGAAGTTGGCTTTTCGCCAATCTGGGTCGCAAGTGCGTCCTTGCTGAGCACGGGCGCAGCAACCTGCTGACCTTGCGCTGTGCAACCAGCCAGAGCCAGCGTCAGCGCGGCAATGCTTGCTGCCAAACCCCTGATCATGCGCTTTCCCTTTCACGGACGGTACGGAACTCGATTTTCTTGTCATAAGGCGCGCCAATGATCATGCGCTGCACATAGACGCCGGGCAAATGGATGCAGTCGGGGTCAAGGCTGCCAACCGGCACCACTTCCTCCACCTCAACCACGCAAACCTTTCCGCAGGTCGCGGCGGGCAGATTGAAGTTGCGGGCCGTCTTGCGGAAGACAAGGTTACCGCTTTCATCGGCCTTCCATGCTTTGATGATCGACAGGTCAGCAAATATCCCGCGCTCGAGGATATATTCCTCTCCGCCAAAATCTTTCACTTCCTTGCCCTCGGCCACCAAAGTGCCGACGCCCGTCTTGGTGTAAAAACCGGGAATGCCAGCGCCGCCAGCGCGCATCCGTTCGGCCAGCGTCCCTTGCGGACAGAATTCGACCTCAAGTTCACCCGCCAGATACTGCCGTTCAAATTCTTTGTTCTCACCGACATAAGACGAGATCATCTTCTTCACCTGCTTGGTGCGCAGCAGCTTGCCGATGCCTTCATTGTCGATACCGGCATTGTTGGACACAAAGGTCAGGCCAGTGACCCCGCTGTCACGGACGGCATCCAGCAACCGTTCGGGCAAGCCGCACAGGCCAAAGCCGCCGCTGGCAATCAATATGTCGTTTTTGAGCAGGCCGTCGAGCGCGGATGCTGCGTCCGGGAAAAGTTTTTTCGCCATGAAGTGCTCCAATAGTTGGGAGAGACGGAACAGCTCCCGCCTAGACGTCAACGGGTGTGAAGGTCAACGCCAATAGCGCGCCCAATTCGCGTAATGCTTGCGCGCCGCTGGCGACCTTGATCGCTGCCATGCCCATTGCTGCCGCTGGTTTGCAGTTGATGCCAAGGTCATCAAGGTAGATGCATTGCGATGGAGAAACGGCCAGCGCTTCACACATCATATTATAGATGCGTGGGTCAGGTTTGCGGACACCCGCTTTGCTCGATTCAATGATATGGTCGAACCGTTCCATCACAGCCGCCACCGCAGCCGCTTTTGCGTCGCTCACCGCCATGCCTGCGCCTTTGCCCGACGGCACATTGTTTGTGATGCACCCCAGCGCAAAGCCCAGCGATTTAAGCTGATCGAGCGCCGCTACCATGTCTGGGCGGATTTCGCCAGCAAGGCAGGCGATGACCGACGCACCGTCCAATGCATGCCCCAGTGCTTGCGCTTCGGCAGCAAACAGCGCGTCAAATTCACTTGCGCTACATTCGGCGCGTTCGAATTTGGCCCAGGCATTATTGTCCGGATTCACCGAATTGACCCGGCGGACGAAATCCTTGGGCAAGCCGCGTTCGGCCTCCATCCGGTTAAACGCCTCAAACGGTGACGAAGTGATCACCCCACCGAAGTCAAAAATTACCGTATTAAATGTCATGCAATGCCAGTCATCAATATTGCAGCTTAAGCCCCGGCCGTGCCCAACGGGTTTTCACCAGACGCCCGCTGCCCGAAAGACAGATATAGGCGTCCATCATATCGTCACCGCCCCATGCAATGTTGGTAGTGAAGATATCATCGGTTGCGACAAATTCGACCAACTCGCCGTCCGGAGAAATCACGCTGATGCCGCACTCCCCAATCGTCGCGACGCAGATATTGCCGCTTGCTTCGATGCCAAGGCTGTCGAAAAATTTATACCCGGCTGGACGATATACGGGGATCCCCGGCCCACCCGGACCTGCATCGGGCGCAACTTTGCCTGGCGACGTGATGTTGAACTTCATCAACCGGCACGTGTAGGTTTCGGCGGCATATAAGGTCTTGCCATCGGGCGACAGGCCAACGCCATTGGGGTTGTTCGACGGAAAGATGACCTCTTCCAAATGGCTGCCATCTGCCTTGGCATAAAAGATGCCGACGACATCATGGCTGCGCTTGGCATAATCAATCTTGCCATGGTCGGTGAACCAGAACCCGCCATGCGCATCAAAAACAATATCGTTCGGGCCACGCAGGCTGCAGCCAAAGTCACCAGATTTATAAAGTATCTCGACTGCGCCGGTATCGATATCGATGCGTTCGATCCGGCCGCCCGAATAATCCTGCGCAATGCCGTGCGGCGCGAGAAAGCCATTGGCTTCCATATATTCAAAGCCGCCATTGTTGCAGCAGTATAATTTGCCGTCGGGGCCAAGCGCCAAGCCGTTGGGGCCGCCGCCTGTCTTTGCAACGACGGACTTGCTACCGTCAGGCCGTACCCGCGTGATTTGCCCCTCGGCGATTTCGACCAAAATGACGCTGCCGTCGGGCATGACGACTGGGCCTTCCGGGAAGCGCAGGCCGTCGGCGACCAATTCAAACTCTGCCATAATCTTCTCTCCTTCATCCCGGCTCGCGCGCTGGCGCGATCCGGTCTCCTTCTCCAAGCTCGGCCTGCATGTACACGCTGTCAAGCCACCGGCCAAATTTCCGACCAACCGATCGCATCCGGCCGGCGAAAGTGAATCCCATTTTCGTATGTAGCGCCACCGACGCAGGCTCTCCGCCGCCGATCACGGCAATCATTTGACGAAAACCACATGCGTGCGCCTCATCAAGCAGCCGGCGCATCAATGCGACACCGATCCCCTGCCCGACAACTTGCGCGCGAACATAAATCGAGTTTTCGCAGGTGAACCCATAAGCGGGCCGGTCGCGGAATGCCGTTGCGTAGGCATAGCCCAATATCACCCCTTCGCGTTCGGCAACCAAGAACGGCCAGCCATGGGCCAAAATGTCCGCAATCTTCTGTTCGGTTTGCTCCAACGTACGCGGCACGGTGTCGAAACTGGCGGTGCCGTCCACAACATGATGGGCATAAATGTCGGCTATTGTTTGAGCATCGGTGACGCGCGCGCCCCGCACGATCACATCGTTCTTCGCCTGTCCCGCGTCATCCATCCGTCATCGCTGACATAATATATCGGCCTTTGGAAGCATTTTGCGGTGTTTGATATCGATCAAAGACTTCGCGCTGCATCGGCCTAAACTCAATCGCATCAATCCGAGCCAGCCTATTCTGGCGTAAGAAAAGGAAATGATGATGAAATCTATCATGGTACATGCTGGCGCAGACGCAGCCTTTGAAAGCCGGTTGCAGGCCGGGCTTGATCTTACCCGCCGTTTCAACGGGCATCTCACGCTCGTCTTGCCACGGCCAACACAGGATTATGTGGCGTTTGACATGTTCGGCGGTGCGCATTTCATTGCCGAAGCCTTTGATGCAGCCGAAACCGAACGCGGAAAGCTGTGCGCACGCACCGACGCGCATTTAAAAATGGAGGATGTGCCCTGGGATTGGCAGATATTTGACGGAACGACATCCGATGCATTGATTAACGCAGCGCGACTGGCGGACATATTGGTTATGTCGCTGGATGAAGCCGGCACACCCGGCACCGCGCGCGCATGGGTCAGCGATGTCGTCACAGCGTCGCGAACGCCGGTACTTGCGGTGCCTGCATCAACAAAGCGCATCACATGGGACCGCGCGATGGTGGCATATGACGGCGGATTTGAAGCAGCCAACGCGTTGCGCGCAGCATTGCCGCTGCTTAAGGCGGCATTGCATGTGCGGATTGCAGAGGTCGAAACCGTGCCCGAAGAATTCCCTGTCACCGACGCTGCGACCTATCTATCGCGCCATGGCGTCAGCGCCGAAATAGCCGTCGCGGCAAAGGGTGATCAAAGCGTCGAAGAACGGTTGCTGACTGAAGTAAATGCGTGGCGACCCGATTTACTCGTCATGGGCGCCTATGGCCATGGGCGGTGGCGCGAAACCTTGTTTGGCGGCGTGACACGGTTCATGCTGGGCGAATTGGGCATCCCTGTGTTGCTTGCGCATTAGGGTCAGGACCTAAACAAAGATTGGCTTTTGCCCTTTTTCCGTGCCAGTCAGGGTGCCGAGTGAGGGGGATTTACGTGACGCAGAATACAGCCGCAGCAAGCCGTCCGATGGGTTTTTGGATGGCACTTGCCCTTGTCATGGGCAGCATGATTGGGTCGGGCGTGTTCCTGCTACCCGCGAGCCTTGCGCCCTTGGGGTGGAATTCCGTTATTGGATGGTTAATCACCATAGGCGGCGCATTGTGCGTGGCATCGGTGTTTGGCGCGCTCAGCAAGGCCTTGCCAAAGGCGGGTGGACCATATGCTTATACGCGCGCGGCCTTCGGCGACGGCGCGGGCTTCGCGGTTGCATGGGCCTATTGGATTTCGATGTGGGTCGGCAACGCCGCCATCGCCACCGCTGCGGTAAGCTATCTGAGCCAATTGTTTCCGGTTGTCGGAACGCATGGCGTATCGTCAGCGGTGACGATCGCGATTATTTGGGCATTTACGCTCATCAACATTCGCGGCACCAAGCTTGCGGGGCAAGTTCAGATCGTCTGGACGATCGCAAAGCTGCTACCTCTGGTCGCGGTGATCGGGCTTGCCGCCTATGTCCTTGCGACCCAAGGCACCGCGCTTGTGCGGCCATTTGTTGCGGCTGACATTTCCACTACCAGCATTTCCACCGCCACCATATTGACCCTATGGGCCATGCTTGGGCTTGAGCTCGCAACCGTGCCCGCCGACAAGGTGCAGGACCCCGAACGCACCATCAACCGCGCAACGCTTTTTGGAACCGCTGGCGCTGGCGTCATTTATATCCTCGTCTGCTCCGCCGTGGTCCTGATGCTGCCGGTCGCCATCACCAGCGTGTCGGCTGCGCCATTTGCGGACTTTGTGAATATATATGCGGGCACCAATGCCGGCACGGCTATCGCCGCGGTCGGCGCTATCAGCGCACTTGGCGCGTTGAACGGCTGGATCATGTGTCAGGCAGAGATGCCCGCCGCTTTGGCGCGCGACGGCCTGTTCCCGGCATTCATGGGCAAAGAAAGCGCCAACGGCACGCCGCGCAACGCGCATCTGTTTACCTCAACACTTTTGACGCTGGTCATCCTGATGAACAGCAGCCGGTCAATGTCATCGATGTTTGAATTTCTCATCATACTCACCACCGCCATTGTTCTGGTGATGTATTTCGGATGCGCCATCGCTGCGTTCCGTTTAATGACCACAGGACAGTTGCCCGGCAAAGCAGGTTTCAAAGCCATATTGTTGCTCGCCGCATTATATTCCTGCTGGACGATCTATGGCGCGGGGGCCGAAGCCTTGATCTGGGGCGTTGCGTTATTGTTGGCTGGGTTCCCGGTTTTCTGGCTGCTGAAGCTTGCAAGGGGTTCCAAACCCACGACCTGACACCTACATACAGAAGACAAGAAATTTGCGGGATATTCGATGAGCTATACTACCGATTTAGGCCTTTATATTGATGGCAGCTGGCGCAAGGGCGAAGGCCGCGATTGTCACACCGTCATAAATCCGGCCACTGGCGAAACGCTCGCTGAGCTGCCGCTGGCGACTGCGGCAGACCTTGATGAAGCGCTTACTGCGACAGCAAAGGGCTTTGCATATTGGCGCGGCGTCGATGTAAATGCCCGCGCCGCAATATTGCATAAGGTTGCCGATCTCATCCGTGAGCGGGCAGAGGGCATCGCCGTTTTGCTCACGACCGAACAGGGCAAACCACTCGCCGAAGCGCGGACGGAGGTTCTGTCCTGCGCCGCGCAGTTTGATTATTTCGCTGAAGAGGCCAAGCGCAGCTATGGCCGCGTCCTTGTGCGGCCAACGGGGCAACGCGCGATTGTGCTGAAACAGCCCGTAGGACCCGTTGCCGCATTTTCACCGTGGAATTTCCCGGTCAATTTGATGTGCAAGAAAATGGCTGCGGCGCTCGCTGCGGGTTGCTCGATCATCGCCAAACCGCCCGAAGAAACACCAGCAAGCACAAGCGGCATCATGCAGTGCGTCATCGACGGCGGCGTTCCGGGCAATGTTGCCCAGTTGATTTACGGCGTTCCCGATATGGTGAGCCGCCACCTGATCGCATCACCTATCATCCGCAAGATCAGCTTCACTGGGTCTGTACCCGTGGGCAAACATTTGCTGAAGCTTGCGGCAGACGGCGTTAAGCGGACCACCATGGAATTGGGTGGCCATGCGCCTGTGCTCATTTTCGATGATTGCGACCTTGAAAAGGCCATCACCTTGTCGGCGACCACCAAGTTCCGGAACGCCGGACAAGTGTGTATTTCACCGACGCGTTTCTATGTGCAGGAAGGCGTCTACGACCGCTTTGTCGCTGGCTTTGCCGCGCATACGAAGAATGTGCAGGTCGGCAATGGATTGGACGCTGGCACCGTCATGGGGCCACTCGCCAATGCGCGGCGGCCATCGGCCATCGCCGCCCTCGTGGAAGATGCAACGGCAAAGGGCGCAAAGCTGTTGGCGGGTGGCACGCGCGGCGAACAGGGCTATTTCTTTCAGCCGACGGTGCTCGCGGACGTTCCTATGTCCGCAGACGTCATGGACAATGAACCATTTGGCCCCGTTGCATTGATGCGGCCATTCAAGACGTTGGACGAAGCCATTGAACAGGCAAACCGCCTGCCCTTTGGCCTTGCGGCTTATGCCTTCACCGAAAACGCGCGGCAGGCGAACCTTGTGGCTGATGCGTTGGATACCGGAATGGTTGGCCTCAACAGCTTTGTGATTTCTATGCCTGACGCGCCCTTTGGCGGTGTCAAGGAATCCGGCTTTGGCAGCGAAGGCGGCCCCGAAGGTCTCGACAGCTATTATGTGACCAAAGCGGTCCATCAATATTGATACAGCGGCAGCTCTGGCTGATTGGTGGGCTATGCGCTTTGGCGCTTGGCACCGTGGGCATAGTTCTGCCGTTGCTGCCGACCGTACCCTTTATGATATTGGCGGCCTTTTGCTTTGCGCGCAGCAGCCCGGCGCTTGAAGCCCGCTTGATGAACCATCCCACCTTTGGACATCATATTGTTGCTTGGCGGGAAAAAGGGGTGGTGAGCAGGCGCGGCAAATGGTCGGCAACCGTCGCCTTTGGTATCAGTATCGCCATTGGAATGATCACTTTGGCATTGCCGTGGTCGTTGATACCACTGGGCGTTGCAATATTGTGTCTTGGCTGGATTTGGCGACAGCCCGAAGCTTAAATCGCCGCGTCGCGGACGATTGCGGTCCCGGCCTCGCGTTGCTTTTTGAGGTCCGCCTTCAACTTGGCAGGATCACGCGCAAATACGAAACCAAAGCTGACGCCGCCTTCTTTGCCGATGGTGGCATGGTGCAATTTATGCGCCTGAACCAACCGCTTGGCATAACCACTGCGCGGCACATATTTGAAGTAACGCTGATGCACGAGGCCATCATGCACCACGGTGTAGATGATGCCGTAAAATAGCACGCCAAGGCCAATCCACGTGGCTGGCTCCCAAGCTTTCTCACCGAGCAACAAAGGGCTGCCAATCGCAAATAAGGAGATGCTCGTAACCGCGCCGACAATCCCATAAAGATCGTTCTTTTCCAGCGCATTATCATGTGGCTCGTGATGGTCACGGTGCCAGCCCCAGCCCCAACCGTGCATGATATATTTATGGCTCGACCACGCCACCCATTCCATGACGAAGACGGTGCCGACCACAATGAGGATGATGCTGATAACGCTCATGGTGGTCCCATTACACGCAAACAGCACAAGATTGAAGTGCAACGATTGTCACCTCACTTGATTTCGCTGCAATCAGTTCTATGGCACTTTTATTATGTCCACACCGCAAACACTGTACGAAAAAATCTGGAATGCCCATGTCGTCGAACAACGCGACGACGGCACCTGCCTGATCTTCATTGACCGCCACCTTGTGCACGAAGTGACCAGTCCGCAGGCTTTTGAAGGCCTAAGGGCGGCAGGACGCCGTGTCCGCCGGCCCGATTTGACATTGGCTGTGCCGGATCACAACCTGCCCACCACCGCGCGTCTGGACAGCAACGGACAACCGATCCCGATTGCAGACCCCGAAAGCGCCCAGCAATTGGAAGCGCTGGAGCGAAACGCACCGGAGTTCGGCATCGACTATATAAATGCCTCCGATGCCAAGCAGGGTATCGTCCATGTTGTCGGGCCAGAGCAGGGCTTTTCTCTTCCCGGCACCACGATTGTGTGCGGCGACAGCCACACCGCGTGCCATGGCGGCCTTGGCGCGCTGGCATTCGGCATTGGTACGTCTGAGGTCGAGCATGTTCTGGCCACACAGACGCTCCAACTGACACGTTCAAAGTCCATGGAAGTCCGCGTCGAGGGCGAATTGCGCGCAGGTGTCTCTGCCAAGGACGTGGTGCTGCATATCACGGGCGTACTTGGTGCCGCCGGCGGCAGCGGCCATGTCATCGAATATACCGGATCCGTTATCCGCGCGCTCAGCGTCGAAGGGCGGCTGACCATTTCCAACATGGCCATTGAACATGGCGCGCGCGCGGGCCTTGTGGCACCCGACGAAACCACTTTTGCGTATATCAAAGGCCGGCCCATGGCGCCGTCAGGCGCAAATTGGGACGCAGCGGTTGCCTATTGGCGCACACTCGCGACCGACCCGGGTGCAACCTACGACAAGGTCGTATCGATTGATGCCGCGGATATCGCACCCAGCGTCACATGGGGTACCAGCCCCGAAGATGTGTTGCCGATTACAGGCATCGTCCCCGATCCGTCCGCCTTTGCCGATCCATCCAAGCAGGAAGCCGCGCGCAAATCGCTGGATTATATGGGGCTGACGCCCGGCACTCGGATGACCGATATCGAAGTGCAGAATATCTTCATCGGCAGCTGCACCAACAGCCGCATCGAAGATCTGCGCGCCGCCGCTGAAATCTTAAAAGGCCGCAAAAAGGCAGCGAACGTCAAATGGGCGATTGTCGTGCCCGGCAGCGGCCTTGTGAAGCAGCAGGCTGAGGATGAGGGTCTGGACCGGATATTTACCGACGCTGGGTTCGAATGGCGCGAGCCGGGCTGTTCGGCATGTTTGGGGATGAACCCCGACAAGGTGCCCGCTGGCGAACGTTGCGCATCAACCAGCAACCGGAATTTCGTCGGCCGCCAAGGCCCTGGCGCGCGCACCCATCTGGTCAGCCCGGCAATGGCGGCAGCTGCTGCTGTTGCTGGCAAGCTAACGGATGTCCGTGCGTTCGCCAATTAAGGGTACCGCATGCGCGGCACCGCTGGCCTATGCGGCGGTACCGGTGAAGCTATTCCCTTTACTTGTCACAAACGCCGAAGCTAAAGCAGTTGGCATCAAGGAAGAGGCTTATGACCAATAAAAAATCCGATGGTGGCGACACATGGTCGACCACAGCCAAGGTTGGCGCTGCAGTGGGTTCGGCGGCATTGATGGCGGCGTTGATTTACGCAGGACGCCGCAGCCTGACCCAGAAAAAGGGAAAGCTGGAACCAATGTCACCTGAGCCCGAAGTTGCGCCGATGACGCACAATCAGCCCAAGACAGATACGGACTAAAGGCATGAAAGCGATAAGCCGTGTTGAAGGCCGGGCCTATCCCGTCGGTTTGAAGAATATCGACACCGATGTGATCATCCCCGCGGTATGGCTTAAAACCATTAGCCGCGCTGGACTGGGCAAGGGTGCGTTCGAAAGCTTGCGCGCGGTCCCGGGCAACGTGTTTGATGACCCGGAATATGCCGGTGCGCCGATATTGATCGCTGGCGACAATTTTGGTTGCGGATCGAG
This sequence comes from Sphingorhabdus sp., assembly GCA_044374245.1. Classification (GTDB taxonomy): domain Bacteria; phylum Pseudomonadota; class Alphaproteobacteria; order Sphingomonadales; family Sphingomonadaceae; genus Sphingorhabdus_B. The sequence continues at coordinate 14,795 of JBILOZ010000034.1, forward strand.
CCGCGAACATGCGGCTTGGGCTATGGCAGATTTGGGCATATCCGCGGTCATTGCGCCAAGCTTTTCCGACATATTTTCGGGCAATGCGTTCAAGAACGGTTTGCTCGCTATCGTCCTTCCGCAGGCGGCGATTGACCGGTTGATGGAAGTCGCGCGAACCGATAAGATTCACATCGATCTGGAAACACAAACCGTCACCACGCCGTTTCAGGACAGGTTCGAATTCGAAATCGACCCATTCCGTAAACATTGCCTGATTAACGGTGTAGACGAAATTGGCCTGACGCTGAAAAGCAGCGACGCGATTTCGGTGTACGAAACCAAATTATCTGCGGACCGGCCCTGGCTGGCGCCAAACCCCGTTTAGGAGAGAGAAATGCGCGCTTTATTATCAACCGCAAGCGGCGGCCCAGAAACACTTGTCATGGGCGAACTGCCTGAACCCACCGCTGGCCCCGGTCAGGTTGTGGTCGCGGTAAAGGCCTGTTCAATCAATTTTCCCGACACGCTGATGATTGTCGACCTCTATCAATTCAAACCTGAGCGCCCCTTTGCGCCGGGCGGAGAAATTGCGGGCACAGTCGAAGCGATTGGCGAAGGCGTTACCGGCTTTGCCATTGGCGACCGCGTCATTGGCCTATGTGGCAATGGCGGTCTAACCGAAAAAGTCGCGGTCGCCGCGTTCAATTGCTTCAAAATGCCCGACGCCATGTCCTTTGACGATGGCGCAGCTCTGTTGATGACCTATGGCACATCAATCCACGCGCTGAAGGATCGCGGCCATATGAAATCCGGCGACAATGTCCTTGTGCTGGGTGGCGCAGGCGGAATCGGGATTTCGGCCATTGAGCTGGCCAAGGCATTTGGCGGCCGTGTGGTCGCTGGTGTCTCCAGCGAGGCAAAAGCAGACATCGCGCGCGAAGCAGGCGCTGACGAAGTGGTCGTGTATCCGCATCAACCGTTTGACAAGGACCAGTCGAAAGCTGTTGCCGAGCTGTTCAAAACGGCCGCTGGCCGGGACGGATACAATATCATTTATGACACCGTGGGTGGCGATTATAGCGAACCTGCCGTCCGGTCGATTGCGTGGGAAGGCAAGTTTCTCGTTGTCGGCTTTCCAGCCGGGATCGCGAAATTGCCATTGAACCTCACATTGCTGAAAAGCTGCGACGTGTGCGGCGTTTTCTGGGGCGCCTTTGCCGCACGTACGCCGCAGAAAAATCACGCCAACATAGCAGAGCTGTTTGACCTATATGCAGCGGGCAAGATTAAGCCGCGCATTTCGGAAACCTTCGCGCTTGCGGACGCCGGAACAGCAATCGCACGCTTGGGTGATCGGGCAGCGGTTGGAAAGCTGGTTGTACACATTTAACACGTCCAGCCTTGTTGCGCGACGATGCAGGCATTATCTTTGAACAACAGCAAAATGGAACGGCATGATGACGACTTTCGACAATCGCGAAAAAGCCTTTGAAAACAAGTTCGCACATGATGCGGACCTATTGTTCAAGATAACCGCCCGCCGCAACAAGCTGGTGGGTCAATGGGCAGCCGAAAAAATGGGCCTGACCCCGGAAGAAACCACGGCCTATGCGACATCGGTCGTGCAGGCGGACTTTGAAGAAGCGGGCGACGAAGACGTCATCCGTAAACTGCTTGGCGATTTGACATCAGCCGGTATCGACGTGGATGACGCGATGATCCGCGCTGCGCTCGAAGACAAAATGGTGGAAGCCCGCCGTCAATTTATCGAGCCTGCATAATGGCCATGCACGCGCACGAAATTGAGGAAATGATTCAAGCAGCGCTTCCCGATGCTTTT
>JBILOZ010000002.1:0-53332 GCA_044374245.1 Sphingorhabdus sp.
GCCCAAAGTTCGGCTATCGGCGCGCAGGCAGTTGGCGAGCCGGTCAGGGCCTGTAGCTCAGTTGGTTAGAGCTGGCCGCTCATAACGGCTAGGTCGGGGGTTCGAGTCCCTCCGGGCCCACCAGTTTCACTTTTGTGGAATTTGGCAGGCAGCCAGCCGCGCGGACATTGTTATACCAGTGATCCCATGTCGGGGAGTAGCGCAGCCTGGTAGCGCATCTGGTTTGGGACCAGAGGGTCGCAGGTTCGAATCCTGTCTCCCCGACCATTTCTTCGAAATTCTAATTTGATCACGGATAGCGGTGGCGTATCCGCTTATGGCATGTACGGTGATCGCACATTGTGTGGCAACTGAGACATTCCGGCGGATTTTGACGGTTCCCGGTGACCCGTCCGGCGGAAGAGGATATTTACTGCGCCGCGCCGCCACTTGAATTAGCCGCGTCAATCTCAGTCTTTGCATCAGCCTCAATAAGCTTCGTTGCTTCTTCGGCTGCCTGTTCAATGGTCAGCTTCTGCTGGGCCAGCTCATCTTTCTGCGCGACCGCTGGCGTGTCTGCGTCATCCGCCTTGTCCGCTTCGGTGGGGGCCGTGTCACCACAGCCCCCAACCATAAGCATGAGCGCCAAGACAAAAGCGTGTTTCAACGCGCTGCCTCTGGCTTCAATTCGCCGTCATAATTTGCAACGAGCGCCAAGGTCGCAACCCATGCCGCGACGTTTTGGCGCAGTTCGGCTTTGTCGATCTTGTCGAGCGTATCGTCGGGCGTGTGGTGCAGGTCGAAATATTTCGTGCCATCTTGCTGCAGGTCAATGATGCCCAATTTCTGCGCCGCGATTATCGCACCGACATCCGCTCCGCCTCCGGCCAATTCCTTGCGCGGCACCACGCCCAGCGGGGCCAATGCCGAAACAATCTGTCCGCGAAGCGCAGACGCGCTTTCGGGCAAGCGGAAATCCACGGCCCAGACTTTGCCCGCGCCAAAATCCGATTCCATGGCGAAGGCATGTGGCTCATTCGCGTGCTTCTCGCCATAATCCCGGCCACCCCAAATGCCGACTTCTTCAGCGCCGGCCCACAACAGGCGCACAGTGCGCTTGGGTTGGCCCATCGATTTCAAATGTTTGGCCGCTGCCCCGATGATGCCGCAACCTGCGGCGTCATCAATGGCGCCGGTCCCAAGGTCCCAGCTATCCAGATGGCAGGCGATGACAATCATGGGAAGATCGGGGTTGGAACCCTTGACCTCGGCCAAAACATTGCCCGACGTCTGCATCCCGACATTTTTTGGGGTCAGCTTTAGTTTCATCCGCACAGGCTTGCCGCGCGCAATCATACGCTCCAGATTTTCCGCGTCGGGTATCGACAATGCACCTGCCGGAATGGGCGTGACGCCCGGTTCAAAGTTGGTGTTCCCCGTGTGCGGGTTGCGATGATAGTCGGTTCCGATTGAACGGATGACGATGGCCGCCGCACCCTTTTTCGCGGCGATGTTCGGGCCAACAAAGCGGGCAGGGCCAAATGCGCCGTAGCTGCTGCCATCCTGCGTGGCTTTCATATTGTGACTGACAAAGGCAATCTTGCCTTTCAAGCTGCCATCGGGGGCTGCGCGGAGATCATCGATCGTCGGGAAATAAACGATTTCGGCTTCGAGCCCGGCATCGCCTGTGCTGCCGCTGTTGCCCAATGCGGCAATGGCAAGTTTCTGCGGAAAGGGCGCGACGATGGATGCGGTTTCTTCACCGCGTACCCATGTGGGCATCTGATATTCTTCGATGCGGACATTATCAAATCCGAGCGATTTTAGTTTATTGACCGACCAAGTGCGCGCGCGCGCTTCGGCTTCGGTGCCGCCCTGCCGCGGGCCGATTTCGGTGGTGAGCCCTTCGACGATGTCATAAGCAAAACTATCACTCTGCAACGCTTTGTCGCGGATCGATGCGACTGAAGCACTGTCCGGCGACGCAGGCGCGCCCAGTGCGAGTGATGGCGAAAGGAACAGCGTGGAGGCTGCGGCGAGCAATAGGATGTTTTTCTTCATGTTTGGCAGGCTTAATCGCATCGTCGGGATTTGCAATCCCACCTTGCGGCGAAACGCGCAGATAGCTAGGGAAGCGGCCAAATCAAAAGTAATGCAACACAGGAATTAAAGCCCATGGCAGCCCAATATAGCTTCGTAATGAAGGGAATGACGAAAACCTTCCCCGGCGCAAGCAAGCCCGTCCTCAACAACATCAATCTGCAATTCTATCCGGATGCAAAGATCGGCATCGTTGGGCCAAACGGCACGGGTAAATCCACGCTGATGAAAATCATGGCCGGAATGGATACAGAGTTTACCGGAGAAGCGTGGCCCGGCGAACATATCCGCGTTGGCTATCTGGCGCAGGAGCCAGAGCTTGACCCGAACAAAACGGTCAAGGAAAACGTCATGGACGGCGTTCGCGCGGTCGCCGACCTTGTGGATCGTTTTAACGAGATTTCGACCATCATGGGCGATCCGCCCGAGGATGCCGACTTTGACGCGCTCATGGAAGAAATGGGCACGCTTCAGGAAAAGATTGATGCCGTCGATGGCTGGTCGCTCGATAGCCAGCTTGAGCTCGCCATGGACGCGCTGCGCTGCCCTCCCGGCGACAGCCCTGTCACCAGCCTTTCGGGCGGTGAAAAGCGCCGTATCGCGCTGACACGGCTTTTGCTGGAAAAGCCCGACATATTGCTGCTCGACGAACCGACCAACCACTTGGACGCAGAGTCGGTTGCATGGCTGGAAAAGCATTTGGTCGATTATAAGGGCAACGTCATTCTCGTGACCCACGATCGCTATTTCTTGGATAATGTCGTCAGCTGGATCCTCGAGCTCGATCGTGGTCGTTACTTTGTCTATGAAGGCAATTATTCGACCTATCTTGAAAAGAAGGCGAAGCGTCTGGAGCAGGAATCGCGTGAAGATGCGGGCCGTCAAAAGGCGATTAAGGACGAGCTGGAGTGGATCCGGCAAAGTCCAAAGGCCCGGCAAACCAAATCGAAAGCGCGTATCAAATCCTTTGACCAACTGGTCGAGGCGCAAGAAAACCGCACGCCCGGCAAAGCGCAGATCGTCATTCAAATCCCTGAGCGTTTGGGCAGCAAGGTTATTGAGGTCAAAAATGTCACCAAGGCTTATGGTGACAAATTGCTCTTCGAAAATCTGTCCTTCACCATTCCGCAGGGCGGCATTGTGGGCGTCATTGGTCCAAACGGTGCCGGTAAATCGACTTTGTTCCGGCTTATCACCGGTCAGGAAGTTCCCGATTCCGGTGAAGTTGAAATCGGCGAAACCGTCCGTTTGGGCTTTGTTGACCAGAGCCGCGATGATCTCGACCCCAACAAGAATGTGTGGGAAGAAATTTCGGGCGGCGCCGACTTTATGAAATTGGGCAAGCATGAAACGCCGACCCGCGCTTATGTTGGTGCGTTCAATTTCAAGGGTACCGACCAGCAGAAAAAAGTTGGTTTATTGTCCGGTGGTGAACGCAACCGCGTGCACATGGCGAAGATGTTGAAGCAAGGCGGCAACGTGCTTCTGCTCGATGAACCTACCAACGATTTGGACGTTGAAACATTGTCGGCTCTTGAAGAAGCCCTTGAAAGCTTCGCTGGTTGTGCCGTGGTCATCAGCCATGACCGCTTCTTCCTTGACCGTCTTGCAACGCACATTTTGGCGTTTGAAGGCGACAGCCATGTCGAATGGTTTGAAGGCAATTTTGAATCCTATGAAGAAGACAAAATCGCGCGCCTTGGCGACGAAGCCACCCGTCCACATCGTGCAACCTATAAGAAGATGACGCGTTAATGGTGACATGAAGCGCTCCCTCCTCTGCAACGCCAATGCAGCAGAGGAGGGCGCTTTGGCGATTAGGATAGCGTGCCGTGGTTTAGGGAACCAGCCAGTTCCCAAGCCATAGATTTTGCGTTTGGTCCCACTGCCACCGTGCGCGCCGGTGCCCTGCATTGGCCAAATATAGCCATTCGATGCTGTTCGCCTGAAACATCAAAGCCGCAAAATTGCCGCGGTAATCGGCCAATTGTTCTTCTTCGGGTTGTTTGCCTTCAATCCATTCCGGCAATCCTGATGACGGTTGCGCGATCGGCGTGCCGGGGGCCGCTTCAGCCATATAACAGCGGCGGGCAAATGGCGTTGAACCGAACCAGGCCGTATCTGCCACATCGCCTTGCGCGGCAATATGGGCGCGACCGGACAGCCGGATCTGCGCTTTTGCCGAAGGGTCATAGACCAAAACACTGGCCGCCGCGTCGTGCTGCAGTTGCGCGGTCTTGCCGGACCGTGCGTCGGTATGAAAGCGTAATGTTCGAATATCACGCGACACCGCGCGCAATATCATGATGCGCAATTGCGGCGTGCCGTCCGCATCAACGGTACCGACGGTCGGCGTGTGTGCGGGGCTATTCCGGTCCGTTACACCGGCTGCAACGACATTCCACGCTTCCGCAAAACTCGCGTCAAGGTCGTTATAATAGGCTGGCAAGGCGATCGGATTGGTCATTGAGCCTCAAACTGGTCAGTGTGGTCATTCAGCACGTGTAGGATGCCGTCGGCGATGCCGAAATAGGCGCCATGTAGCTTCAGCTGCCCTGATTGCTCGCGCTCTGCAATGAACGGAAATGTGCGCAGGTTTTTCAAACTCACCCTTATGGCGTCCAATTCCAAATCATGCTGGGGGTCGTCAGATGCGGATGCCAAAATCTTGTCACGGGCAGGGCGCACAATATCTACCCAGCCATCGATGAAACTGTGGCCCCCATGGCCCAGATTTGCACCTTCCAATGACGCTTTAATGCCGCCACACTGCGCATGTCCAAGCACAACAATGTGCCGCACTTCCAACCCCAATACGCCAAATTCAATGGCCGCCGACACCCCATGCAAACCGCCGCCAATTTCATAAGGCGGAACAAGGCTCGCGACGTTGCGCAACGCGAACACCTGGCCAGGTGTGGTGTCAAACACGGTGGCTGGATCGACCCTGCTGTCGCTGCACGAGATAATCATGATTGGCGGGGCCTGACCATCACTGGCGAGTTCGTCGTATCGGGCTTTCTGACGGACATAAGCGTCAGATTTGAAGCGGCGGTACCCGTCTACCAATTGGTCAAATTCAGACATTAAAATCTTTCTCCGCGCACAACCTGCACATCGCCGATGGTGAGCAACATCCCATAGCTGTCCAGCAATGGCGCAATCGCCTCAATCAAGCCAGACGTCTTGGCCTCGGATGCAATAGCCAGCACGATGGTTTTGGCGCTTGCTCCCGTGACATCGTCATGCTGCCACTCGCCAGCGCGGCCACCGCCAGAGTCCACATGGATCACGCTCCAGCCAGATATGTCGACCGCTTTCAATTGCGCGACAACCCGCGGCACAAGCGGCGTATCCACCAGAATTTCGATCCGCTTACGGCTGACAGTTTGAATCATAAATCATCCTATTGCTTTGGCGAATGCCGCAAAAATGCTGATGCCAAAGATGATGTTGAATGGAAAGGTCACGCCAAGTGACATGCTGAGGTAAATGCCGGGGTCGGCTTTGGGTAGGGCAAGCCGCATCGCTGCCGGAACGGCAATGTACGAGGCACTTGCCGCCAAGATGCCAAGCGTCGCGGCCGACGCCACGTCCAGCCCGACCAATGTTCCGATAATTGTACCAATTGCGCCGTTCAATAGGGGTATGACAATAGCGAGGCTAACCAAGCGGAGGTTCATTTTACGTGACTGGATAAGCCGCCGTGCTGCGATCAGCCCCATATCGAGCAGGAACAAGCACAGTACCCCGCGGAATCCGGTATCGAACAGCGGCTTGATCGGTGCAAAGCCATCACTGCCGGCAACAATACCAATGACAAAGCTGCCGACCAAAATCATAACCGAGGCGTTGGTCAGGACTTCGTGCCATGGCGTGGAGGATTTTTCGGCCGTATCTTTGTCGCCGCGCCGTGCAAGCATGAGGCCCGAAATAATGGCGGGGGTTTCCATCAATGCAAGAACGGCGACCATATAGCCTGCCGGACCGAGACCTTGGCCGGTGAGAATTTCTTTTGCGGTGACAAAGGTAACCACGCTGACCGAGCCATAATGTGCCGCAACCGCGCCGGCATCGACTTTGGAAAGCCCGCCAAATTGGCGAAGCAGTGCAAATGCGATGACCGGCAACAGAAAGCTGAGGGCCAGGCCTGCCAACGCAGCAGCTGCCACTTCTGCAGTAACCCCGCTGTTCGCAACCTCAACGCCGCCCTTTAAACCAATGGCGGCCATCAGATAGATAGACATGGCTTTTGCGAAGGCTTCGGGAATGCTGAGGTCGGACTTAAGTGCGGCAGCAATGAAGCCGAGGACAAAAAAGAGAATTACCGGCGACGTCAATGTGTCGATTATCATCATAACCTCTTTGCGAATTTTGCAACCCATAGCAGGCAAGTTGCAGTTGGCAAGTTGAGGCGCGGCGGCTATTCGAACGGCATGAACGTTCCTATATCGATACCCGAGCGCCACGTGCGCGAACGCAAGCCGGATTGGATCCGCGTCAAGGCGCCCACTGGCGCGGGTTTCAACGAGACCCGCAAATTGATGCGGGACTTGAACTTGAACACCGTGTGCGAAGAGGCGGCTTGCCCAAATATCGGCGAATGTTGGACCAAAAAGCACGCAACGGTGATGATCCTTGGCGATGTGTGCACGCGGGCATGTGCCTTTTGTAACGTCAAAACCGGAATGCCGCGTGCTGTCGATCCATTAGAGCCAGAGCATGTGGCGATTGCTGCGGCGAAAATGGGCCTTGAACATATTGTCATTACATCCGTCGATCGTGACGATTTGCCCGATGGTGGCGCGAGCCAGTTTGTGAAGGTGATCGAAGCGCTGCGCCGCAACACACCCAACACCACGATTGAAATTTTGACGCCGGATTTCCGGAACAAGGCGCAAGCCGCGGTTGAGGCCATCGTTACCGCGCGGCCCGATGTGTATAACCACAATCTGGAGACTGTTCCGCGCCTCTATCCAACAATCCGGCCCGGTGCGCGTTATTACGCATCGTTGCGTTTGCTGGAGACCGTAAAACGCCACGACCCGTCGATTTTCACCAAGTCGGGCGTGATGCTTGGTTTGGGTGAAGAGCGGATGGAAGTGCATCAGGTCATGGATGACATGCGCAGCGCGGACATCGATTTCCTGACGATGGGCCAATATTTGCAGCCAACGCCCAAGCACACAAAGGTGATGGACTTTGTAACGCCAGCGGCATTTGACGCATATGCGGCGATTGCCCGTGCGAAGGGTTTCTTGCTTGTCGCAGCCTCGCCGCTCACGCGGTCCAGCTATCACGCGGGCGATGATTTTGCGAAAATGCGCGATGCGCGCGCGGCGCAGTTGGCCAAGGCTCGGTAACAGCCCCAATGCCACATCATCACGAACGCCGTCATTTGCCGCACAGTGCGGAACAAATGTACAATCTGGTGGCCGATGTGGCGCGCTATCCCGAATTTTTACCGTGGGTCAGTGCCATCCGCATTCGCAAGGATGAAGAAGACGAAATGCTGGCGGATATGATCGTCGGCTTCAAATCTCTTCGGGAAACCTTCAGCAGCCGGGTCGTTAAAACCCCGCGTTCGTCGATTGTCGTCGATTATCTCGACGGCCCCATGAAGCATTTGCACAACGCTTGGACATTTGAAGATGTCGCGGGCGGCGGATCGATTGTGGATTTCACCGTCGATTTTTCATTCCGCAACCGTGTGTTTGAGGCATTGGCCGGACAGTTTTTTGATTCAGCCCTGCGCAAAATGACGACGGCCTTTATTGACCGTGCGGATGAACTTTACGGGGCAGGCGGCAGCAAAAGCTCAAGCGCATAAAGCGTTGCAAAGGCGCGGATATCAGCGCGGCTTTTATCTTCACCAAACGTTTTTTTATCGCCGACCACGTCTTCGGGATTTTGCCCTTTCAGCGCGACTGCAAAAACGACCGTGCCGACGGGCTTGTTGGCTGTTCCGCCATCAGGGCCAGCCACGCCGCTGATCGCCACGGCAATGTCTGCGCCACTTTTCTTTAACGCGCCCTGAGCCATCGCCCATGCGACCGCGACCGACACAGCACCAAAGGTGTCGATAATATCTTCATTGACGCCCAGCATCGTCATTTTGGCTTCGTTGCTATATGTCACATAGCCCGATCCCAATATGGCGCTGCTGCCGGGGACTTCGGTGATTGCGGCGGTCACCAGCCCACCTGTGCAGCTTTCAGCAACAGCGACAGTGCGGCCAGCAGCCTTGTTTTCGGCAACTACACGCGCGGCCATTTGCGCGATATCGGCGGGTAAAACGGTGTCCATAATCAATGTTTCTCAAAAGTAGCTGTGGCCTGCGCAGCGATGCCTTCGCCGCGGCCTGTAAAACCCAGCATCTCGGTGGTTGTTGCCTTTACCGATATACGATCGACATCAACAGCCATTATTTCCGCCAGTCGTTGCCGCATCTGTCCCCTGAAGGGACCAACTTTGGGGCGCTCGCAAATGATGGTCACGTCGGCATTGGCGAGTGTATAGCCATCGTTACGGGCGAGCTGCATCGCATAGGCCAGAAACCTGTCGGATGATGCCCCGCGCCATTGCGGGTCCGTCGGCGGAAAATGGTCGCCAATGTCACCCTTGGCGATCGCGCCCAAGATCGCATCGGTGAGCGCATGCATGGCCACATCAGCATCGCTGTGCCCCGCAAGACCCTTGTCATGCGGGATAAGGACGCCGCATAGCCACAGTTCGGCGTCGGGAATAAGGCGATGCACGTCAAATCCATTGCCACTTCGAAATGACGGCATAGTCGATCCTGCAAAATCGGTTGAAAAGGTGAATTTATTGAGCGCTTCTGATCCCGCAACGATGCGCACCTGCCCACCACTGGCCATCAGCATGCGTGCGTCATCGGTTGGCTCGTCGCCGGTCCAAATTTCGTGTGCGGCTAAAATATCGGCGAAGGCGAAGGCCTGCGGTGTTTGGATACGCCACAAATGTTCGCGGTCAACGGTTTCGGACAGATTTTGATCGCCTCTGGAGAGACTGTCCACAACGGGCAGGGCTGGAGCAGCTCCCGGCGCTTCGTCCAATGCGTGGATCAGGTCATCAATGACCGTGCCGGGCAGAAAGGGCCGCGCGGCGTCGTGGATCAATATCCGGTCGGCACCACCATCCGCGGCAATTGCCTTTAAGCCCAAATGCACGCTTTCCCGCCGTGTCGCGCCGCCCTGAACAAAGATCGCTTCGGGCAGGCCGCGCAGTGCTGCCAAAGCTTCGGCCTCTTGGCCCGCGCCAATGGCCACATAGACCTTGGAAATCGATGGATGCGCGGACAGCGCTTCATAGCTGTGCCGCAGCATGGGTTTGCCGCGTATTGAACGATATTGTTTGGGGATATCTCCGCCCACGCGACTTCCAGAGCCAGCGGCAACAATGAGCGCAACGGTGATGGGTACAGTTACCATAGCCGCGCTCTAGCGACAGCGCACTTGCCCGCCAAGCCGAAAGCGGGTAACGGCCTGCCTAAATTTTAGGCAAGTTTTGAAAATGCAGCTGAAACCTATCCAAATCGGCAATATTGAAATCAATTGTCCCGTCATTTTGGCGCCGATGACCGGCGTCACCGACATGCCGTTCCGCAAAATCGTCCGGCAATTTGGCTCTGGCTTAAACGTGACCGAGATGATTGCGAGCCAAGCGATGATCCGCGAAACGCGCCAGAGCATCCAAAAATGCGAGTGGGATGCGATTGAAGAGCCTGTCTCGATGCAGTTGGCTGGCTGTGCACCATATGAAATGGGTGAGGCGGCGAAGCTGAACGAAGACCGCGGCGCGGCGATTATCGATATCAACATGGGCTGCCCCGTTAAAAAGGTTGTGAACGGCGATGCAGGCTCTGCATTGATGCGCGACCTGCCGCTGGCGGCCAGCCTGATCGAGGCGACGGTGAAGGCCGTATCCGTGCCGGTTACCGTGAAGATGCGCATGGGCTGGGACCATGGCAGCCTGAACGCACCTGAACTTGCCCGTATCGCCGAAGACCTTGGCGCCAAGATGATCACCGTCCACGGCCGCACCCGGAACCAGATGTATAAAGGCTCGGCTGACTGGGCATTTGTGCGCAAGGTGAAAGACGCGGTATCGCTTCCTGTTATCGTCAATGGCGACATTTGCACCATAGAAGATGCGCGCAATGCGCTGGAACAAAGTGGTGCCGATGGCGTGATGGTGGGGCGTGGCGCTTATGGCAAACCCTGGCTCTTGGGTCAGATGATGCATTGGTTCCGGACGGGGCAGACCATTGCCGATCCAGATATTGATGCCCAGTTCCACCTGATCATGGACCATTATCGCGCCATGCTCGATCATTATGGTGGCGAAGTTGGCCTGCGCATCGCGCGCAAACATATTGGTTGGTATACCAAGGGGCTGAATGGCTCCGCCGAGTTTCGCAATTTCGTGAACCGCATCGATGATCCCGATGTTGTCATTGATGAGCTGACACGCTTTTACGAACCGTTCCTGACGCGGTCGGCCGCCTGATTGATGTCGCAGATCACGCATCGCCCCGAATTTAGCCAAATGCTGGCGAGTATTGCGGTGCCGGTGCTTCTGATCTCTCCAGATCACCTGATCACTTATGCCAATGATGCGAGCGAAGCCTTTTTTGGCCGAAGCCGCAGAAGGCTTGAGGGGCACCGCATCGACGAAGCGCTGATCTTCGAAAGCGAGCGGATGAACGCGGCTTTGCTGTCGCGTGAGGGCGACATTTCCGCGCAGGATATGGAGCTGAAAACGCCATTTGGGGTGATCATGGTCGATATTAACATATCCGCCGTGGCCAAAGAGCCCGACTGGCGCATTGCCGTCATATCCCCGCGCAATGGTGGCCGCGAACATATTGGGGACCAGCGCGATACCGGGCAGCAACAGGCGATGGGCGCGCCTGCGATTTTGGGGCATGAAATCAAAAACCCGTTGGCGGGCATAAAGGGCGCGGCACAATTGCTGGCGCGTCAGGTCGATGAAAAAAGCCGGGCGTTGACCGAGCTTATTGTCAACGAAGTTGACCGCATTGCCCGCTTGCTGGACCAAATGCAAAAGCTGGGGCGGTCGGAGCGGCCTGAATTGGCGCCGGCGAATATCCATTTGTTGATTGAGCGCGCCATTCGTTCGCTGCGTGCGGCCAACCGCGCCATGCCCGAAATTTCGATCAATTATGACCCGTCGCTGCCCGATGTGTATATCGATGCCGACGGGATGGTTCAGGTGCTGATAAACCTCCTGCAAAACGCGATTGATGCGCTGAACGGGCGTCTTGACGGCGTGATTGGCATTTCGACGCGCTATGTCATGAGCGGCGCGCTGCGCGACACGGATATTGACCGGCGTGCCATTAAGTTGCCGGTTGAAATCGCGATATCCGACAATGGCGCGGGCGTGCCTGATCATATTGTCGATGAACTGTTTTCGCCGTTCGTAACGACAAAACGTGACGGGCAGGGGCTTGGCCTCGCCATTGTCCGAAAGCTTGTGCAACAAATGAACAGCCGGGTCTTGTTCGAACGCGATCATGCCCTTGGGCAAACCACATTCCGGCTTTTGCTTCCGGTAGCTTCAGGGAAGGCAAGCGCATGAAGCCAGCTAAGGTTCTGATTGTCGAAGATGACGCGTCCATCGGGCTCGTCGTATGTGCCGCGCTTGAGGCCGAGAATATCGAAACACAGATTTGCGATAGCGTGGCGGCGCGTGATGCGGCGCTTGCCAATGGCCATTTCGACCTGATGCTGACCGATGTGGTGTTGAAAGACAGCGACGGATTATCCACCCTGAAAGAAATATTGGCGCGTACGCCCGATATGCCGGTCATCATCATGTCAGCGCAAAACACGTTGGAAACAGCGGTACGCGCCAGCGAGATTGATGCGTTTGAATATTTTCCAAAGCCGTTTGATCTCAACGACCTTGTCTTGGCGGTAAAGCAAGGCATCGAAAAACGCCGCTCAACCGCCTCTGACCCGTTTGAGGCCATAAGCGAAGCCAATCTGCCGATGATTGGGCGCAGTGCCGCGATGCAGGATGTGTACCGCATGGTGGCGCGTCTATTGCGGAATGACCTATCGGTCCTGATTTCGGGTGAAAGCGGAACGGGCAAGGAGCTGGTGGCCGAAGCGATCCACAATCTGGGGCACCGCAAGACCGGGCCATTTGTTGCGGTCAACATGGCGGCGATACCGAGCGAATTGATTGAGGCGGAGCTGTTCGGCCATGAAAAAGGCGCGTTTACCGGCGCCGTTGGTCAATCCATTGGCCGTTTTGAACAGGCGCAAGGCGGGACATTGTTCCTCGACGAAATTGGCGACATGCCGATGCACGCACAGACCCGTCTTTTGCGCGCGCTGCAAAGCGGTGTCATCAGCCGTATTGGCGGGAAAGCGAGCATTCGCCTTGATGTCCGCATCGTCGCGGCGACCAACCAGAACTTGGCCGCTTTGATCGAAAAGGGCGGGTTTCGGGAAGATTTGTTCTACCGCCTGAACGTCGTGCCCATCGAGATGCCACCGCTGCGGGATCGCACGGAAGACATTGGCCTGCTTGCACAGCATTTCCTGATGATGGCGGCCAAGGACGGCCTTCCTTTGCGCAAAATCGACGATGGGGCTGTCGGTCAATTGATGGCCATGCCCTGGCGCGGAAATATCCGCGAGTTGAAGAACCTTATTTATCGCCTGGCATTATTGTGCCGCGAAGACACGATCACCGAAAGCACGATCCACCAGTTTGTGGAACCGGCGCATGATGCTGACCCGCACATTCAAGGCGCCAGCTTCGAAGCGGCGGTTGCCCAATTCCTGCGAGATCAAAAGCAGCGCGGGCATTTGCGCGAAAAGCTATATCCACGCGCCTTGGCCCAGTTCGAGATTCCGTTGCTGCAGCATGTGATGAAGCAAGTGAAGGGCAACCAGCTTAAAGCCGCAGCTTTGCTTGGTATCAACCGCAACACGCTGCGCAAAAAACTGACCGATTACGGCATTGGCCCCGCCGGGGGGCGTTAGAACGGTGTTTAGCCAAGATACATAGCGTTTGAAGGGCAATTTTGTGCTTTTCAGGTAACGCAATGAGTGCCACAGTGTCTTTATGGCAACAATCGGATTAGCGGAGGAAACAGGTTCACCGTCCGCCGTCCGTCGTCTTTTTGAATGGCTTGCCGATCTGTTGGGCAACAGCCAATCAATAAAGTTTCTGGAAATCGCCAGTGCAGTGATGGTTGTCGTTGCAGGCATTGTTACCGCGATATTGCTTATCGACCAAGGGCCGCAATCGGAGCCGTTGGCACCCGCCGCCTCCGCAACGATGTTGGTCAGTAACCTGTTGCCTGCAACATTGCTGCTTGTTCTGTTTGGGCGGCGCGTGGCGCTCAAGCGGGCGGAGAATAGCAACATTGGCAGCAAGCAATTGCTGCACGTCCGCCTAGTGGCGATATTTTCGGCGATTACGGCGGTTCCAACGGTGCTTTTGGTTATCTTTGCCTCATTGCTGTTCCAAAGCGGCGTGCAATTCTGGTTTTCGGGTTCGGCACGCGGCATGCTCGAAAATGCAGGCGAGCTCGCCAAGGGATATTATGAAGTAAATGCCAAGGATGTCGGCGACGAAACCCTTACTATGGCGGGGGATTTCCGGAACGCTTTGGCGCAGACCAATCCAGATGATCCGGCGTTCCTCAGTTATTATCTCGAACAGGTCTTCAGGCGCCGATTAAGCGAGTCTGCGATCGTTTCGGTTGGCGCCGACGGGGTCCAGCGGACTGAGGCTGTCGCAACGGAAAATGACGACCGAAAGCAAGACTGGATTGCGCGAGACATACTCGCCAAGCTGAACGCAGGTGAGGGCGTTGTTATCGCCAATCGTTCTGACCGGATCGAAGCAGTCACGGTCTTGTTCGATTCACCCCGCAGTTATCTCTATACCAGCCGGGCTTTGTCCGTGCCTTCATTCGCGCTTGGCGAAAAGGCACAGTCCGTTTTGCAAGACTATGACAAAATGGTCGCGCGGTCGCGGGCGTTGCAAATCCAGTTCAATCTCGCGCTCTATTTTGTGTCGCTGATGATTATTGGCATCACGCTTTGGATTGCGCTGCGCGTCGCGGACCGGTTGGTAAGGCCGGTCAACAATCTGGTGGATGCCGCACAAAGAATTGCAGACGGTGACTTGTCCGCGCGCGTCATTGAAGATCAATTCCGCGATGATGAGGTCGGATTCCTATCGCAATCATTCAACCGCATGACCGAGCGCCTGCAGGAGCAAACGGGCGCATTGCTGGCCACCAACCATCAGTCGGGTGAGCGGCGTTTGTTTATCGAGGCCGTGCTGGAGTCCGTGTCGGCAGGTGTCGTCTCGGTCGATGGCAATGGCGTTGTCCAGCTGGCGAATTCCACCGCGGAAAAACTGCTGAAGCATGAATCCGATACTATTGTCGGTCAAAAATTCGAAGTGGTCGCGCCCGCGCTTGCCGCTTTGGCCAGCGAAAGCCCGCGCGGCGTTGTGCAGCTTGGCGATGGGCCAGAGCCGCTGACGGTCGCTGTTACGGTGTCTCCCCGCGAGCAGGGCAGTGTGGTCACCTTTGAAGACATCAGCCAGCAGCTTGCCGATCAACGCCGTGCGGCATGGTCCGATGTTGCCCGCCGCATTGCGCACGAAATCAAAAACCCGCTGACGCCCATCCAATTGGCGGCAGAGCGACTTCAGCGGCGCTTTGGCAAGCATATTGCCCAAGATGAAGCGATATTCGCGCAGCTGACCAGCACCATCGTGCGCCAAGTTGGCGATTTGCGAAACATCGTCGATGAATTCTCGTCCTTTGCGCGTATGCCAAAACCTTTGTTCCGCACCGAAAACATGCACGACATTGTGGGGCATGCTGTGTTCATGTTTGAGGTTGCACATCCCGACATCAGCTTCCGTTATAATCAGGATGGCCCGTTCCCGACGTTGATCTCCGACCGCCGCCAATTGGGGCAGGCGATCACGAACATTCTGAAAAATGCGGTTGAATCGATACAAGAGAAAAAGAAAATGGTGGAAGTCGATGGCGCGATAGTCATCGATCTGGTCGTCGAAGATGATGGGTTGATCATCCGCATTGCCGACAATGGCATTGGCCTTCCGCCGGATCGCAAGCGCATCATGGAGCCCTATATCACCAATCGGGCAACGGGTTCGGGGCTTGGCCTCGCTATCGTGAAGAAAATTATTGAAGAACATTTTGGAGAGATTTCTCTGTCGGATAACCAGCCGGAAGGCGCGGTTGTGATGTTGAAGTTCAATCCGGAAATCGTAGCATTGCGGGTAGGCAAGTTGAACGCGGCCCCGCCAGCAGTCAATTCAGATGAGGTTATGGGCTAATATGGCACTCGACATACTGATTGTAGACGACGAGCAAGACATTCGGGACTTGGTTTCCGGTGTCCTTGATGATGAAGGATATGGCACGAGGACCGCCGCGTCGGCCGATGAGGCCTTGGCCGCACTGGACGAGCGGTTGCCGTCGCTTATCCTTTTGGACGTATGGCTGCGCGGGTCGTCGATGGATGGTATTGAATTGCTGCGCGCTATCAAGCTACGCGATCCGCAGATACCCGTCATCGTCTTTTCGGGGCATGGCAATATCGACACCGCGGTTGCCGCCATTGGCCATGGTGCGGCAGACTTTATCGAAAAGCCATTTGAGGCCAGCAAGCTTCTGCATTTGGTATCAAAAGCGACCGAGACAGAACGCCTTCGCGCCGAAAACGCGGCACTAAAGGCGCGGGTAGGGCATTCGGAAGAACTCACGGGATCATCCGCCGCGATCAACGCGGTGCGCGCAACTTTGAAGAAAGTCGCGGGCACAGGCAGCCGGATGCTGATCACTGGCCCCGCTGGCGTTGGGAAAGAGGTTGCCGCCCGTTTGCTCCATAGCTGGAGCCCACGTTCAGACTCCGCCTTCGTCTCGGTGAGCGCGGCCCGCCTATCCCCCGAACGCTTTGATGAAGAGCTGTTCGGTATCGAAAAAGATGGCCGGCTTGTGCAGGCTGGCATGTTGGAAAAAGCGCATGGCGGGACTTTGTTTCTCGACGAAGTTGCGGACATGCCGTGGACCACGCAGGGCAAGATTTTGCGTGTTTTAACCGACCAAAGCTTTGTGCGGGTAGGGGGCGACCGGCAGATTAGGGTTGATGTCCGCTTTGTCTCCGCCACTGCGCGTGATTTGGCGGTCGAGATTGCGGAAGGGCGCTTTCGCGAAGATCTTTTCTATCGCCTCAATGTTGTGCCCGTGGAAATTCCGCCATTATCTGGCCGTCGGGAGGATATTCCAGACCTCGCCAATCATTATGCGGCGCGCTTTGCGTCGGAACATCGCATTCCACCACCCTATTTTTCGGATGACGCCATGGCTGCGCTTCAGGCGTGTGAGTGGCCGGGAAATGTGCGCCAGTTGCGCAATATCATTGAGCGGACGATCATATTGGCGCCCGCAAACCGGGTCCACACGATTGACGCCGACATGCTGCCCTCCGAAGTCATCAACAGCTATGAAGGCACGGAGCAGAATGTGACGTCGCTGATGGGCGCGCCCTTGCGTGAGGCGCGCGAAGCGTTTGAACGTGAATATCTGCGTGTGCAGATTAAGCGCTTTTCAGGAAACATTTCAAAGACGGCGGCCTTTGTCGGGATGGAGCGATCTGCACTGCATCGCAAGCTCAAGCTGCTGGGCATTTCCGTGCGGAAAAACGGTCTGGAGCTTGAAGAAGATAGCGACGTATGAGTCCAATTGCGCCGTCTGCAGTCCTCGTGTATACGCGCTTTTGCCCCGGCTCACTCCCTTTTAGGGTCTCCCGTTAAGCCGAGCACAACAAAAATATAATCGGATAATAATAATGACTGAAAAGAATAACGGACTGCAAGATCTGTTTCTGAACTCGCTGAGAAAATCAAAAACACCGGTGACCATGTTTTTGGTCAAAGGTGTGAAGCTTCAAGGCGTCGTCACCTGGTTTGACAACTTCTCCGTGCTGTTGCGCCGGGGTGGCATGTCCCAGCTGGTCTATAAGCATAGCATTTCCACGATTATGCCATCTGTCTCGCCCGATCGGTCGGTGTTTGATGACATGATGAGCCGCACCAGCCACCGTGTGGGCATGCTGCAGGATGTGTTCTTGCATGCGATGTGCGACAAGAATGAACCGGTCACCACCTTCCTTGTCAACGGCGTGATGCTTCAGGGCGGTATTGCGGCCTATGACCTGTTTTCGGTTCTGTTGGAGCGCGATGGCACGACGCAGCTCGTCTATAAGCATGCCATATCGACCATTCAGCCTGCGCATCCTGTAAATCTCGCCGAATATAATCAGGGCGTGGATGAGGATGATATTTGAGCGTTTTTGAACGTAGCGAGACCGACGAATTTGCGCGCGGTGCGCGTGCGTTGGTCCTTTACCCCGAATTGCCCGGACGGGCTTCGGTAGGGCCAGAGGCGCGACTTGCCGAGGCTGAGGGCCTTGCATTGGCCATTGGCTTGAATGTCGTCCAGAAAAAGCATTTCCGCGTCCGTTCGCCGCGTGCGGTCACCCTGCTTGGCGGCGGGCAGGTGGAGGAAATTGCCCAGATAGGGCGCGACTTGGAAATCGACCTGTTGATCGTCGATGCGTCTTTGACCGCCATTCAGCAGCGCAATCTGGAAGAACGCACCGGGTTGAAAACCATTGACCGTACCGGGCTCATCCTCGAAATTTTTGGCGAGCGTGCGGCAACAGCCGAAGGACGGTTGCAAGTTGAGCTGGCCCATTTGGATTATCAGGCCGGTCGCTTGGTGCGCAGCTGGACCCACTTGGAACGGCAGCGTGGGGGCTTTGGCTTTTTGGGCGGTCCAGGCGAAACGCAGATTGAGGCCGACCGCCGGATGATCCGCGACCGGATGGCCCGTTTACGCCGCGAGCTTGAGGAAGTTAAACGGACGCGTTCGTTGCACCGTGCGCGCCGCAAAAGGGCACCATGGCCCGTGATCGCTTTGGTTGGATACACCAACGCCGGCAAGTCGACCTTGTTCAACAGCCTTACCCGCGCGACTGTGTTGGCCGAGGATATGCTTTTTGCGACACTCGACCCCACGATGCGCGAAATTTCCTTGCCGGGGGTGGAAAAGGCGATTTTGTCGGATACCGTTGGATTTGTCTCCGATCTGCCGACGCAATTGGTTGCCGCGTTCCGCGCCACGCTCGAAGAAGTGATCTCCGCGGATATCATCGTGCATGTGCGCGATATTTCGCATGGCGAAACCGATGCGCAACGTGACGATGTCCTCCAAATCCTGCGCGATTTGGGCGTTTTGGACGATGAAGATGCCACAAACCAACCGCGGATGTTGGAGGTTTGGAACAAGATTGACCTGCTCGATGCCGAAAAGCGTGAGGATATGTCGGCGCTTGTTCAGCGTAATGATGATGTGCTGATGATTTCTGCGCAGACGGGCGAGGGCGTTGATGCCTTTAAAGCCCATCTGTCCGCGTTGATTGCCAAGGGCAATCTCGTGCGGTCTGTTCGATTGAAGGCGAGCGATGGCGCTGCGCTTGCATGGCTTCACGCGCGAGGAACGATCAACAGCCAGATTGTGGACGAGGACCTCGTGACCGTCGAAGCGTCGCTCAGCCGCCAATTATGGGGTCAATTCGATAAGCAATTCGCCCAAATAGAGGGCTGATTATTTTGCTTCCTTGGCCTTCGCCTGTTGCCAAAGATGTTCTTTTTCATCGAGCGATAACGCTGTGAACCGGTCGCCAGCGGAATCTTCCATATCGCGAAAGCGGCGTTCGAACTTTGCATTCGCGGATTTGAGCGCGGTTTCGGCGTCGACGTCATGAAAGCGGGCGAAGTTGACAACGGCGAATAACAAATCACCAATTTCTTCGGCAACATGGTCCGCTGAGGTGGCTGTGGCAACTTCTTCTAATTCCTCGATAATTTTATCGCGCGCACCGGATTGGTCGGGCCAATCAAAGCCGGTTCGGGCAGCGCGCTTTTGAATTTTTTGCGCACGTAACAATGCGGGGAGGGCGCGGGCTACGCCTGCTAAGGCGCTGT
This sequence comes from Sphingorhabdus sp., assembly GCA_044374245.1. Taxonomy (GTDB): domain Bacteria; phylum Pseudomonadota; class Alphaproteobacteria; order Sphingomonadales; family Sphingomonadaceae; genus Sphingorhabdus_B. Next base: position 19,183 of record JBILOZ010000002.1, read on the forward strand.
TATCGGATCCCGCTTCGCGTTCAGTTGCTTTGATGGTTTCCCAATTGTCGGGAATGCTATGGGTTGGTGCATCTTGTTCGCCAAACACATGCGGATGACGGCGGACCATTTTATCGCAAATGCTGCTGACGACGTCGTTAAAGCCGAACTGGCCGATTTCAGACGCCATCTGGCTGTGGAATACGACTTGCAGGAGCAGATCGCCCAATTCGTCTTTTAGTGCATCCAGATCGTTGTTCTCAATGGCGTCCGCGACTTCATAGGCTTCCTCGATCGTATAGGGCGCAATGGTGGAGAAATCCTGCTCCAGATCCCAAGGGCATCCGGTTTGCGGATCGCGCAAACGCGCCATGATATCTGTGAGAGGGGTAATATCAGCCTGCATCGGTCCAGCCATAAATAAGTTCGATAATATATATTATGTTAAGTAAAATTGAATAACGTTGTTTTAAACGCGTCGTATCGAGCCATTATCATTGCTTCAACGTCATGACATTTGCCTCAACCTTCCAGCTTTGCATGCTGTCTAGAAAATTCATGCCCAGGACATTGGTGTCGCCGAAATTCTCCGACACCACAACATTATGCTGTCCAATTTCGTGCGTTCCAATCTTCAACGATTTAATGATACCGCGCTGTGCGGCTACGCTGCCATTCGCCGTATTGAGGAATACCGGATATCCATCTGTATCCACTTGTATGCCCGTTTCGCGCGCCGTGTTGCCGTTTACCGCTGTGGTCGTCGCACCGCTATCGATCATGAACCGCACCGGCTTGCCATTGACGTCGACCTGAAGCCAATAATGTCCGTCATCCTGCCGCCTGATGGAGATGTCTTCGCCGCTCACGCTCTGGCCAGCGGTGCCGGAAATGTCCGCTTTTACGCGCTCCCAGACGGCCTTAAATTCGAACCGGAAGCTGAATATTGCGAACAACGCCGCGAATATCGCTATCCACGCAAATGCTGCCTTGGCGACATATCCCAGCGGCAAACGCCGCGCCGCGAGCGAGCTCAATAACAACAAGATACAAACGACGCCCCAGATAAGCGATGGGCCGTCTTCCATGATGTTCATCGTACGGCCTTGGAAAACAGACTGTAGAAATTGTCTGAAGTCTGTTTCGCGAGTGTGTCAGCATCCACACCGCGCAATTGCGCCACGTAACGCGCGGTATCCGCGACAAATGCGGGCTCGCCGGTCTTTCCGCGATGCGGAATTGGCGCCAGAAACGGCGCATCGGTTTCCACGAGTAGCCGGTCCGACGGCAGCCATTTGGCGACCGACTGAAGATCTTGGGCATTTTTGAACGTCACAATACCCGACAGCGAAATATACAGGCCAAGGTCCAATGCCGTCCGTGCAAATTCTGCACTCGCGGTGAAGCAATGAATGACACCGGTGAACGCGCCCTTGGACATTTCGTCACGCAATATCTCGGCCGTTTCCGCCTCTGCATCGCGTGTGTGAATGATGATGGGAAGCCCGGTGTCCCGTGACGCCGCTATATGTTCGCGAAAGGACAGGCCTTGCTGCGCCCGGTCGCTGTGATCGTAGTAAAAATCGAGCCCGGTTTCGCCAATGGCGACGACACGCGGGTGCGCCGCACGCTCGATAAGTTTCGCAGCATCAATGCCTATATGCTGGTCCGCTTCATGCGGGTGAATGCCGACGGACGCCCACACGTCGGGTTCCTGTTCCGCAAGGCCGATAACCTCATCCCACTCGCGTTCGCGCGTCGAAATGTTGAGCATGGCAGACACGCCGCTGCCGCGCGCACGCGCAAGAATTTCGCCTTGCTGCTCGACCAAGCCTTTATAATTCAGGTGGCAGTGGGAATCGACGAACATCAGGCCGCAGTCCCCTCCTCCGCTGGCATTTCCAATCGGGGGAACAGTCCGACCGGCTGGGCAATTTGGTAATTGCTCTCGGCCAAAGGTGAATACCAATGCGATCCTGCCGCATGGAAGTTCCGCACATCAAGCGGAACGCCCATTTGGTCGAGAAGCTTGGTCGCCGACCCGGGAATGATCGGCAAAGCAGCGATGGCAAGCTGTGCGATGCAGATGAACAGCGTGGCAAGCACGGTTTCCATACGCTCCGGATCTGTTTTCTTAAGCGCCCAGGGCGCTTGCACGTCGACATAGGCGTTGCAGGCAAAAACCGCCTGCATCCAGCTTTCTAGGCCCTGTGACATCGCCAAATCTTCGTAATGCGCAGGAATATGCTGCGAAACTGTCGCGCCCACCAAATCCAACAGCGCTGTATCATCGTCATTATGGCCGCGAATGGCGGGCAGATAGCCTTCGCAATTTTTGAAGATGAGCGACAATGTCCGCTGCGCCAAATTGCCGAAGCTGTTGGCGAGATCAGCATTCACCCGCGTTACAATGGCTTCGGGGCTATAGCTGCCGTCCTGACCGAAGCTGACTTCGCGCAGCAGGAAATAGCGCAGCGCATCGACGCCAAACAATTCCGCAAGCTGCATCGGGTCAACGACATTGCCCAAGGACTTCGACATTTTCTCGCCACGTGAAAGCAGAAACCCATGTCCGAACACCTGTTTCGGCAATGGCAAGCCAGCCGACATCAAAAATGCGGGCCAATAGACGGTGTGAAAGCGGACAATGTCCTTGCCAATGATATGGACATTGGCCGGCCAGAATTTGCGCCATTCCTCGGTATCGTCGGGAAAGCCAATCGCGGAGATATATGTGGTTAGCGCGTCCAACCAGACATACATGACATGATTTTCGCTGCCGGGAACTTTGACGCCCCAATCGAAACTGGTGCGCGAAACGGATAGGTCTTTCAGGCCGCCTTCTACGAACTTAACCGTTTCATTTTTCCGGCTGTCGGGCCGGATAAAGTCAGGATGCGCGGCATAATATTCGAGCAATGGCTGTTCATATTTCGAAAGACGGAAAAACCAGCTTTCTTCAACCGTCCATTCAACCGGTGTGCCTTGCGGCGAAAGCTTCTGCCCCCCCTCGCCCTCAGTCAGTTCGGTTTCGTCATAATAAGCTTCGTCGCGGACCGAATACCATCCTTCATAGCGGTCAAGATATAGGTCGCCAGCGGCTTCGAGCCGTTTCCAAATGGCTTGGCTGGCCTTGTGGTGATGGTCCGACGTTGTGCGGCAAAAATGATCAAAGGAAATATCAAGAGTGCTGCACATTTCCTTGAAATAAGACGACATTTCATCGGCAAGATCGCGCGTTGCCTTGCCGGCTGCCCGTGCGGTCTGGTCCATTTTCAGGCCATGCTCATCGGTGCCAGTGACGAAGCGCACATCACGGCCCATCAACCGCTGGAACCGCGCAATCGCGTCGGTTGCGATCGCTTCATAGGCGTGACCGATATGCGGCTTGCCATTTGGATAGGCTATGGCGGTGGTAATATAAAAAGGTTCAGACATGGGGACTCTTGTATTTTTGGCTAATTAGCTCGCCTTATGCGCTTGAACCGATGCCAGCAAGCTTCCCATTTGAACGACGACGCTCTGCTTGTCCAAACTTAACGCAATGGCACGTGCGGCCAGCCCGCTTGCGGCCTCCCACGCATCAATCCCGGCGCGTAGCTGACCGACGCCGAGCATCCGCGTATGTTCCGCGATCAGCGCGGGCGCGCGGCGCAGAAAGGCTTCATATCGGGGCTGCGCGGCCTTGAGCGACAGTTTTTCGGCCAAAGCGATGCGAATGGCATTATCCCGGTCGCCTGAGCGCAAAATGGACGTCATGGCGTCCTCCAACTCGTCGAGCCTTAGCCCAAGGAAGTCAAGCGCTTGGCCGGGTGCCCCGTTGCCCAAGCGCACCAGCGCATCAATATCGGGCTGGCTCGCCTCGGGCGCGGCGCGTTGCAAGGCCTCGGCCATGTCTGCGTCGCACAAGGGTTCAAAGCGCAATATCTGGCAGCGTGAGCGAATCGTTGGAAGCAACCGGTCGCTGGCATGGCTGACCAAAAAGAAAAAGGTCCCAACGGGCGGTTCTTCCAAAGATTTCAGCAGTGCGTTGGCACCGCCGCGTTCAAGATCGTCCGCAGAATCAATAATGATGGCGCGCTTGTCGCTGAGCCCCGGACGCGATGTCAGAACCTGCTGAACGCAGCGGATCTGATCGACCGTTATGCTGCGTTTGAGCTCGGTTTCATCGGTGACGTCTTCATCGTCCTTTGGTGCATCCTTCGGAAGCCGCTTCACCCACAAAATATCGGGATGGGAACCGCGGGCGATGAGATTTGCGTGCACATGCGTTGGGTCAACAAGCGCGGACGCTGCTTTCAACGCGAATGCAGATTTGCCGAGCCCCCTCGCCCCGGCCAATATCCAGCCATGGTGCGTTTTGCCACTGTCGCAGGCTTTGGAAAACTGGCGCCACGCCTTGTCATGGCCGACATAGTCCATCAGGCTGGTTCCGCCAGTAAGTCGGATATCTGCGCCACAAGCCGCGCCGTCACGTCCTCAGCCGTTCCTGACGCGTCCACCAGACGCACTCTGGGTTCGTACTCGGCGTACCCTACGAACGCGATATCGACGTCCGAATGGAAATCCTCTGCCCGGCCCTGAATACGGTCAGGACGGTTCTGGTCTCTGGCTGCTGCGCGCTGCGCGGCTTCTTTCGGGTCGAGGCGCAACACCAATGTCCGATCGGGCAAAAGGCCGCGACTGCCGATGCCATGTAGCGTCATGATGTCATCATCCGACAAGCCTGAGCCTGCACCTTGATAGGCACGGCTGCTGTCGATGAAGCGATCTGCAATGACCCATTTGCCGCTCGCCAATGCAGGTTCGATCAACCGCTCGACATGGTCGCTGCGTGCTGCGGCGAATAGCAACGCTTCTGCGCGCGGGGCCCATCGTTCTGCGCTTCCGCCCAGCAACAGTTGCCGGATGACTTCGGCACCTTCTGTTCCGCCGGGTTCGCGCGTTAAAATCACGTCATGCCCATGGCTTCGGATCACGTCAGCCAGCGCGTTGATCTGCGTAGACTTGCCTACGCCCTCCCCGCCTTCAATCGACAAAAAACGGCCGCGCGCGGTCATGCGGCCACCAATGACGGTAAGCCATTAAGGGCGCGCGTTAAAAAGCCTGCTGGGGCTAGTGATTCGTCAGCCAATAAGGGCATGATTTACTCTGTTCCGTCCTCATATTTCCCGGCAAGCCGTGCACGTGCATGCCCCGCTTAATAGGTGCCTTTAACGGCCCCGTATAGCGTGCGCACCTATTGAACGATAGCTGGCTTAATTCCGAACCGCATCAGCCAATAACCCCACCGACAGCGCGTAAAAATTCGAACAATTATAGTCCAATATCACCCGGTAGTTTCCGCCCAGTAAATAAGCGGTTCGGCCGACGCCATCGGGCTCAATCAAGGTCGCCATCATGCTGTCCTTTGGCCAAAATCCCCGCTCCGGCGTGATGCCCAGTTCCCGCCATTCCGCGATCGTTTTCCACTGGCTGTGCCGCCCAAAAACGCGGGGGCAGCGCGGTGAGATCATGCGCGAATTCAACGCGGCGCGGTTGAACGACGCGGGCACGTTGACGGCAAAGCCCCATTCCTCGCCGCGCCGCCAACCTGTGTTGACGAAATAGTTGGCGATCGACGTCATGGCGTCAACCTCGCTACGCCAGATGTCGGCAAAACCGTCGCCGTCCCCATCGCGCGCCAGACGCAAATATACCGACGGCAGAAACTGCGGCTTGCCGAGTGCACCTGCCCAGCTGCCCGTAATGGCATATTGCGGAACGCCCTTGTCGATCATCTTGAGCACCGCAATCAATTCGGCCTCAAACAAAGAACGCCGGCGGCCTTCATAGGCCAGCGAAGCCAAGGCTTCGGGCGCGTTGAAGTTGCCCATGACCGATCCATAATTGGTTTCATGGCCATAAATGGCGATCATGATTTCTTCCGGCACGCCGGTTTCATTTTCGATCCGCTGCAGCAACGGGCGAAGCTCGGTATATTTCGCGCGGCCCCGGCTAACGCGCGATGCATCTACATGGCGGGCTTTATAGGGCGCGAAATTGGGAACCGGCGCATTCGAAGCGCCCTCTGGCTGTTGCCGGTCAAGCCGAACAACGCGCGCGTTAAAGCTTATCGAAGGCAACACGCGGTCGAGCGTGGCCGCCGAGACGCCTTCGGTCAGCGCCTTTTGCCGCACTTGGCCAAGATACGCGCGAAATCCAGCCTCATGCGCATCATCTGCGCTTGCGCTGGTCGGCGCGGCATTTCCTTGGGCGGCGCTTGTGGGCCCAAACACGCACGCGCTGGTGCAGATTAGCGTGGATAGCCAAAATTTCCGGTTAATGCGCACATGGTCTCCATTTGTGTTGAAGGCCGCATCTGCCCTTGCCATCGCTTTGTGGGATGGCTAGGGGCACTTCGTAAGCGGACAGGTGGCCGAGTGGTTTAAGGCAACGGTCTTGAAAACCGTCGTGGGTGGAAGCTCACCGTGGGTTCGAATCCCACCCTGTCCGCCAATTTACCAATCGACTTTATTGCACCCACAACGCCGGGATTATTTCTCGGGCGTCAGCGTTGCGCCGTTTTCGATATTCTCGTTAAAGCTGGCGACGATTGAGTCGACGATCATCTGAATTTCTTCTGTCGCAAATTTGTCGGCATCAGCGGCGCTTGCGCCGTATGAGCGTTCTGACTTCACCAGAATTTCCTTATACGCGGCGCGCTCTGTTGGGCAGGCTGCATCGCTGGTTTTGATGAAATCGCTTGGGCTCGCTTTTCCGTCAACCGCGGTGTTGTGCGTTTCAATCATGCAATTGTTGAATGCCTTGCGGGCATTGTCCATGGCGTCGCCCTTCATGGCGGCCATGCTGAGCAAAGTTGCTGCGACCAAAGAAATCATAATTCAAACCCCCCGGATGTTCATCATATCGGTTCTATTTATCACAGTGCGCGGTTCGCAATCAATGCAACATCGCACAATGTCATATTGGCTTTAGTTGACGACTTTGCCACCTTTTACGACGGCATCGACCGATTCCAGTTCACGAACATTGGCCAATGGATCACCATCAACCACAATGACATCTGCGAAGCGACCGACCGCGATTGCGCCGACATCCTTTTCACGGCCCAAAGCCTGCGCCGCATTGCGCGTGGCGGCTTGGATCGCCTCCAACGGCGTCATCCCATATTCGACCATGACCTTGAACTGCCCGCCGACCAATGCGTGTGGCATAACGCCAGCATCAGATGCGAAGACCATTTTGACGCCCGCTTTATGCGCCTTGCGGAAATTATCGCGTTGGATTTGCGCGACTTCGCGGTCTTTCCTGAGATTATCTTCGAGCACGCCGTTCTTGGCGCCTTCGGATTGCGTATAGTCTGTGTTGAAAATATCCATGGAGAACCAGACCGGCCGTGGCCGCGCTGCCGCAAGCTTGATGCCTTCATCATCGACAAGGCTGGCATGTTCGATGGTATCGATGCCCGCCTTGATCGCAGCTTTAATGCCGTCGCCGCCATGCGCGTGCGCGGCAACGCGAAGGCCCCATTGATGCGCCTCGTCCGCGATCACACGAAGTTCGCGTTCGGAAAGCTGCTGCTGGCCGGGTTCGGTATTGCGCGAAAACACGCCGCCCGTTGCGCAAACCTTGATAACCTCTGCGCCATATTTGCGCTGACGCCGGACTTGGTAACGCAGTTCGTCTTCGCTGTCGGCGATGCCCTCTTCCTTACCCGATTTCTCAAGGCTGGGTGGCAGGAATGTGGAGTCGCAATGGCCGCCAGTCGCGCCGAGCGCATAGCCAGCCGGAACAATGCGCGGCCCGGTTGCGTAGCCGTTTTCAATGGCTTGTTTCAGGCCGATGTCATTGCGGTTGCCGGCGCCAACATTGCGAACCGTCGTAAATCCGGCTTTTAGCATCGCCTGCGCCGATCCCACGGCGGTCATGCCCCAAAAGCTGTCGGTGAATTCCAATCCACGATAGCCGCCTATATCGGCGGGACCGTCGAGATGCACGTGCATGTCGATCAAGCCAGGCAAAATGGTTTTGCCGCTGAGGTTGATATGTTTGACGTCACTGCCCCATTTGACGGTGCGTGCGTCGGCAATGCTCGTAATGCGGCCATCGGCGCCAACAAAGACAGCGGGATAATCCACGGTCTTGCCCGTCAGAACGTCAATCATTTTGTCTGCGGTAATGATGGTATCTTGCGCGGATGCAGGGGCAGAAACTGTCGCCAGCGCAATCGCGAAAACGCCAGCATTTCTCAGAAAGTAGAGGCTATGTCCCATGGTCGTTTCTCCCGAAAAACTGTTAAGATACATGCATGACAAATTCCGCGCGTGTAGGACAGAAAAAAGCGCAGCTGTGCGTTTTAAGGCGCGAGGACCGAAGGAAACTTCCCCTGCCGCTGGTGCTGGCGATAGGCAATGACGCCGCCCGCCATAAGCGCGAAGGACGCACCCAGCATCCATCCACCAAGCACGTCGGTTGGCCAATGGACGCCAAGCATGATCCGTGAAATTCCGGTCAGCAAGATCATCGTCGCCGCGGCCAACTGCCAAACAGGATGCCGCGCCTGCGGCACCAACATGATGAACAATATGTAGACGACCGCCGCATTGTTGGCATGGCCGCTGGGGAATGCCGGGCTGGTGATGGGATCCAACTGCGCCACCAGGTCGGGTCGCACACGCGCAAAAAAATACTTCATGACGTCAGACGTCAATGCCGCGATCAGCGTCGTTACGCCCATGGCAAGCGCAGAGCCCCATCCCCACCAACGCCATAAGGCCGCGGCAAGGATCGCGACGATGATGTAGCGTTGAACGCCGCCGCCAATCCAGCTGATGCCTTGCATAAGCAGGATCAGCCAATCGGGTGAAACCCCGCGCTGCATATTGAGTGCGTGCGAAACGGCGAGGTCATATGCGCGGAAATAGCCTGCGGTAACAGCATATCCCAATGCGATAACAAGGACGAATAAAACCGCCGCCCCCGCCCAAAGACGAAACGGCAAAATCACATGTGCAACATTTTGCCATAAGCGCCGAGCACGCTTTCGTGCATCATCTCGCTCAATGTCGGGTGCGGGAACACGGTGTGCATGAAGTCCGCCTCAACCAACTCCGCCGTTTTGCCGATGGTATAGCCTTGGATAAGCTCCGTCACTTCCGCGCCCACCATATGCGCGCCCAGTAGCTCTCCGGTTTTGGCGTCGAACACGGTTTTGATGAAGCCTTCGGCCTCACCCAGTGCAATCGCTTTGCCGTTGCCGAGGAACGGGAAGTTGCCGACTTTGACGTCATATCCGGCCTCTTTCGCCTTGGCTTCGGTCAAGCCGACGCTCGCGACCTGTGGGTGGCAATAGGTGCAGCCGGGGATGTTCTTCGGGTCCATCGCGTGCGGATGCCCGCCAGCAATGGCTTCGGCGGCAATAACGCCTTCATGGCTGGCCTTATGCGCCAACCATGGCGGCGCGGTGATGTCACCGATGGCCCAGAGGCCCGGCACATTGGTGCGGCACATCGGATCGGTTTTCAGGAAACCACGCTCCATTTCGACGCCAAGCGCCTCGAGCCCGATATTTTCTGTGTTGGGGACAATGCCGATGGCAACGATGCAGTGGGTGAATTCGGACGCAATGACTTTGCCATCATTGCCCTTGATCTTCGCAGAAACGCCCGTCGCGCTGGCCTTGAGCTCTTCGACCCCTGCCCCGGTCATGATCGTCATGCCCTGCTTTGTCAGCGCCTTTTCAAGGAAGGTCGAAACATCGGAGTCCTCAACGGGCACGATGCGGTCGAGCATTTCGACGACGGTCACTTCCGCGCCCATATCATTATAGAAGCTGGCAAATTCGATGCCAATCGCGCCCGACCCGATGACCAGTAGCTTTTTCGGCATTTCGGGCGGCACCATCGCGTGGCGATAGGTCCAGATACGTTTTCCATCGGCAGGCGCAAATGGCAGGTCGCGGGCGCGTGCGCCGGTGGCGAGAATGATGTTCTTCGCGGTCAGCTCTTCGCTCTTGCCATCTTTGGTAACCGTCAGTGTGTTTGCCGCCGTCAGCTTGCCGTCGCCCATATGGACGGTGATCTTGTTCTTCTTCATCAGATGCGTGACGCCCTGATTAAGCTGCTTGGCCACCCCGCGCGACCGCTTCACCACCGCATCAATATCCGCGCTGATATTCGCCGCCGTCAGACCATAATCGCCCGCATGCTGCATATAATGATAGATTTCGGCCGAACGCAGCAACGCCTTGGTCGGGATACAGCCCCAGTTGAGGCAAATGCCGCCAAGATTTTCACGCTCAACAATCGCAACTTTCAGCCCAAGCTGCGCCGCGCGTATAGCGGCGACATAGCCACCGGGACCGGAACCGAGGACGATGAGGTCGTAATTAGACATGTTACGCCACCAAGCCCAAAGGCTTCTCCACTAGTTCCTTGAACACCTTCATCAACTGCGCGCCGTCTGCGCCGTCGATGGCGCGGTGGTCGAAGCTGCCGGTGGCCGACATGACTGTCGCGATGGCGAGTGCGTCATCGACGATGTAAGGCCGCTTTTCGCCTGCGCCGATCGCCATGATCATCGCTTGTGGCGGGTTGATGACGGCTTCGAATTGCTTGATGCCCATCATGCCCATGTTGGAGATGGACGCGGTGCCGCCCTGATATTCATGGGGCTGCAACTTGCCATCCTTGGCACGGGCCGCAAGCTCGGCAATTTCGGTCGAGATTTTGGACAGCGACTTGTTTGCTGCGTCCGTCACGATGGGCGTAATCAGGCCGGTGGGCACCGATACCGCAACGCTGATGTCTGCGCGGCTATATTGCAACATATTGTCGCCGGCGAAGCTGACATTGCACTTGGGCACCTGAATCAGCGCAAGGCCAAGCGCCTTGATGAGCATGTCGTTGACCGACAGCTTGACGCCGCGTGGCTCGAGCGAGGCGTTAAGTTCGCCGCGCAGCTTGAGCAAAGCATCGAGGCGGACATCGACGGTGAGGTAGATGTGCGGCACCTGCTGCTTGGATTCGGTCAGACGGCGCGCAATGGTTTTGCGCATGTTGCTAAGTTTGACGACTTCGTGTGGGATGTCGGTATCGATTGCCGCAACCGGAGCCGCAGGTGCTTCCCGGCGAAGGCCGGGATTCATTGCAGTTGCTGTGGCTGGGCTCCGGCCTGCGCCGGAGAACGCTTCAACATCAGCTTTAACAATGCGGCCATTGGGGCCCGTTCCGCTAATAGCAGCGAGATCAACGCCCGAGTTGGCCGCGATGCGTTTCGCCAACGGACTCGCCTTGATGCGGTCGCCTGAGGAATGCGATGGCGCAGCAACGGGGGCTGTGACTGGCGCTGGGGTTGGTGCAGCGGACACTACAGCAGGCTTTGTTTCCTGCGCGGCGACGGGCGCGGCCGCCTTGGGCGCAGCGATTGCACCGTCATCTTCACCCTGAATAATCGCAATGACCGTGCCAACTTTCACGCCGTCCGTGCCTTCGGGCACGAGTAACTGCGTAATCACACCTTCGTCGACCGCCTCAAACTCCATCGTCGCCTTGTCGGTTTCGATCTCTGCGATCAAATCACCTGACGAAACGGTTTCGCCTTCCTTCACCAGCCATCTGGCAAGCGTGCCCTCTTCCATGGTTGGGGAAAGTGCGGGCATTTTGAGTTCGATAGACATCGGGTTTGGCCTTTTTTGGTCGCAATTTGAAATAATCGCATAGCCAAGCTTTCCCAAGCGTCAAGCGCGATAAGGTTGCCAAGGATGCAAATTTCGCGCAGGCTATACGAATTCATAATGGCTGGCCGCAGGGGACCATGCCGGGGGAAGCGCATGCGCACATATCTAGTTGTCATCGATGAGACCGAAGAAGCCCGGCTTGCGCTGCGGTTTGCGTCGCGTCGTGCCGCAAAAACGGGTGGAACGGTGCACATCCTTGCGCTCGTTGAGCAGGCGGATTTTGTTGCCTGGGGCGGCGTGCAAGCGACGATGGAAGAAGAAGCGCGCGACCGGGCTGAACAGCTTGTGACTGCCGCTGCGGGTTCCATTTTTGACGAAATGGGTGTTCGTCCGGCAATTACCGTTAAGCCCGGCGAAGCCATTGACGTGGTCAAGGTCATGCTGGAGGAACATCCCGGTATCGCCGCACTTGTGCTCGGCGCCGCAGCCCAGGGTGCACCAGGGCCACTTATTGCGCACTTTACCGGTATTAATGCAGGGACATTGCCCTGCCCGGTTATGGTCATCCCCGGGTCGCTGAGCGATGCGCAGCTGGATGAATTGAGCTAGCGCCGCTTGCCCTGATGTCGAATATTCCCGGGGCGTCCGCGTTTGCCCGCGTCATATTTGCCGGCTTTCGGCTTACCCTTATGTTTGAACCTATCGGGCGCATAGCTGCCGCCTTCGGGCAATTCGAAGCGGAGTGATCCGGAAATAGGGTTGGCTTCGGCCAAGCGGAGTTCCAGTCGCATGCCCGGGCGATATTCCTGCCGCGTTTTTTCGCCAATTAGCACTTGGCTCGCCTCATCATAATGGAAATAATCTTTTCCAAGTGTTGATACCGGAACTAAGCCGTCCCCACCAACGCCATCAACTGTTGCGAAAAAACCGAAATTCTGAACGCCGGTGATGCGTGCCTGAACCACTTGCCCGACCTGCGCCGATAAATATGCCGCGATGTAGCGATCTGTTGTTTCGCGCTCTGCTTCCATCGCGCGGCGTTCCGTGCGGCTAATCGCTTCGGCGGTCGCGGGTAATCTTGCAATCGCGGCCTCGGTCAAACCGGTTATTGGCTCGACATCTTTGATCTTCGGCTTGGGCATTTCCAACCCATAGGCACTGACCAAAGCGCGATGCACGATCAGGTCGGCATAACGGCGAATGGGTGAGGTAAAGTGCGCGTAGCTGCCCAAGGAAAGGCCGAAATGTCCGACATTGGTCGGGCCATAATAGGCCTGAGTCTGGCTTCGGAGCACAGCCTCCATAATTTGCGGGCGGATTTCTTCGTCGATGACCTTTGCCAAGATCCCGTTGAAGGTTTCCGGCTTAACCACCTGCCCCAGCGCAAAATCAATGTCGAAGGTTTTGAGATATTCCTTCAACGCGACCAGCTTTTCGCGGCTTGGCGGTTCATGGGCGCGGTAAATGAGCGACGATTTCTTGGCTTCTAACGCTTTGGCGGCCGCGACATTGGCCGCGATCATGAAGTCTTCGACCAAACGATGCGCTTCCAGCTGCTCACGTTCGGCAACGCCCGTCACGCGGCCTTGCGCATCCAGCGTGATACGCTTTTCAGGCAAGTTTAGTTCCAATGGCGCACGCTTGGCACGGGCCTTCGACAGCAAACGCCAACATGCCCATAATGGCTTTAGCGCGGTGTCCAGCAACGGATTTTCCATCGTCCCGTCAATCGCGGCTTGTGCGTCGGGATAAGGAATATTGGCGGCAATCCGCGCCACTGCGCGCGTGAAGCGCCATGACGTCACTTGGCCCGTCTTACCAATGGCAAGGTGGCAAGCGAGTACCGCACGGTCTTCCCCCGCCCGCAACGAGCATTTGTCCGATGACAATGCGTGCGGCAACATCGGCACGACCAGGTCGGGGAAATAGACACTGTTCCCGCGCTTCGACGCCTCATGGTCAAGCGCGCTGCCCGGACGGACATAATAGCTGACGTCGGCAATGGCGACGATGGCGTCAAACCCGCCTGTGTCTGCATTTGGTGTCGCCCAAATCGCATCATCGAAATCACGCGCATCGCGCGGATCAATGGCAATAATAGGCAGATGGCGCAGGTCTTCGCGATGGTCGTCGGTGACGGGCAGTTCGCGTACACGCTCCGCCTCGCGCTCCACGGTTTCAGGCATCTCAAACGGAATGCCAAATTTATGAATGGCAATGAGGCTGAAGCTCTTCGGCGCAAAGGGATCGCCCAGAACCTGCGTTACCCGCGCCGATTTTTTGTGCGCGTTACCGGTGAGTTCAGCAAGGACCAGCTCGCCAGCTTTTGCGTCGCCAACATCCCCGATTTGCGTGTCGAAACGTGATTTCTTGTCGACGGATTTTAGCCAAAAACGGCCATTTTCGCCGCCTTCGACAACGCCCAAAATCTGCTCGCTGCCCTTGGCGAGCCTCTTCATAACATGCGCGGCCCAGCCATTGCCGCGTTCTTCGGTGCGCGCCAAAATGCGGTCGCCAATGCCCAGCGCACTGTTGCGCTTGCCTTTGGTCTCAATCACCCGGATTTTGGGTGCGGGAATGCCTTCAGCTTCCCAATGCTCCGGAATGGCCACCGCTTGGTTGCCGTCAATCGCAATAATTTTCAGCACCGTGACTTTTGGCACGCCGCCCATTTTGTGAAAGGCACGACCCGGTGCCATGTCAATCAGGCCTTCATCGGTCATGTCTTTCAACAACGCCTTGAGCGCGATCTTTTCATGCCCGCGCAAGCCGAATTCCCGCGCAATCTCCCGCTTGCCCGCAGGGTCATTGGACGATTGGATAAAGGCGAGTATCTGTTCGCGGGATGGAAGACCTTCAAAATGGGTGCTTTTGGTCATTCCCTAATAAGTCCGGCCAATAAGGATCCGTTCCACGGCGGGTTCGCCGGTAAAAAAGCATGCGCCGTCGACAGACGCCGCATCAATTGGGCTGTTCCGCATCGTCAGCTTGAGCGCTTTTAACTGCTCAACGATTTTATCGAGTGCAGCGCCGGTGGGGCGAGCCCACTGAACCTCTACCCAGCCAGCAAATTTGGCCTCGTCGCCGGCAAAATGCGCGGCGAGGTCGGTGACGTCACGGCGGATGTTGGCTTCAAGCCGCTCTTTAGCTTCTGCGTATAGGGTTGACTGAATGTCCTCAAGCAAGCCAGCGGCCGCCGCGACAAATTCACCGCGCGGGGTAAATGCGGTCGCAAGCTTGCCGTCGTCCTTGTACAGGCGATCACGGCGCAAAACCGCGGCCTTGCCCTCGCCCACATCGCGTGGGCCCACTTCAACGATGATTGGCGCGCCTTTCTTGACCCAAGACCAACGCTTGTTCGATGCCTTCGCCGCTTTGGTATCCAGCAATACGCGCAAGGGATCGCCAAATGCACTAAGCGCGAGCAATTCGAGGCGCAGGCTGCGGCAATATTCCAACACGGCTTCGTCTTCGTCATTGTCGCGCAACATCGGTATAATCACGATTTGGTGCGGGGCAATTTGCGGCGGACAGCGCAAGCCATCATCGTCGCCATGCGTCATGATAACGCCGCCAATCATCCGCGTGGAAACACCCCAGCTGGTGGTGTGCGCAAATTGTTGGCTGCCGTCCTTATCCTGATATTTGATACCCGATGCTTCGGCAAAACCGGTGCCCAGATAATGCGACGTACCGGCCTGGAGCGCTTTACCGTCCTGCATCATCGCTTCGATGCTGTATGTTGCAACAGCGCCCGGAAAACGTTCATTCTCCGGCTTTTCGCCGGCCACCACCGGCATGGCCAGCGGGCCCTCTGCGAAGGCACGGTACATTTCAAGCGCGCGCATCGTTTCCTGCATCGCATCCGCACGATCGGCGTGGGCGGTATGCCCTTCCTGCCATAGAAACTCACTGGTGCGCAGGAACATGCGCGTGCGCATTTCCCAGCGCACAACATTGGCCCATTGATTGACCATCAACGGCAAATCACGCCAGCTTTGGACCCATCGGCTCATCGCCGCGCCGATCACGGTTTCCGATGTTGGGCGCACGACAAGCGGCTCTTCCAACTTGGAATCGGGATCAGGGACCAACTTGCCTTTGCCATCACCAATCAAGCGGTGGTGCGTGACGACAGCCATTTCCTTTGCAAATCCCTCCACATGGTCGGCTTCTTTTTCGAAAAACGACAAGGGGATGAACAACGGGAAATAACAATTTTCCACGCCAGCAGCTTTGATTTCTGCATCCATCAGCTTTTGGATGCGTTCCCACATGCCATAGCCCCATGGCCGTATGACCATGCACCCACGGACACCCGATTCTTCGGCTAGGTCAGCCTCCGAAATGACTTCCTGATACCAGCCCGCGAAATTTTGCGCGCGCGTGACGCTTAAAGCATGTTTTATCAAAATCTTACCCGTTATTGTGTAGTGAATATGATTGCGGATCAATCTGCCGCAATTTTATCGAGCTTCGCCTGCAATTCTGCAATCTGTCGCTTGAGGTCGGCAACCGACTCCGTCTGCGCAGCCTTGCCACCCGTCAAACCGCCAAGATTGGGGATCAACGCCTCACGTGCAGAGCGCATGAATTCGATATTCTGTTTTGCAATATGACCAAAAGGACCGGAGGTTATCGCGGTTTCAATCGCATCCTGCACTTGCTTCTGGTTCTTGCGGAAATTGTCCATTGAGCTTTCGAGAAACTGCGGAACCATGCCCTGCATGGAATCCCCATACATGGCGATCAATTGTTTCAGGAACCCGACGGGCAACATTTGCTGCCCGCTATTTTCTTCTTCCATGATGATTTGTGTGAGGACCCCATGGGTGATGTCATCATTCGTTTTGGCATCAACAACCTTAAAGTCGATATCCTTACGAGTCAGTTCCGCTAGGAAGTCCAACGTAATATATTTGGACGAATGCGTATTGTAGAGCCGCCGGTTCGCGTATTTTTTGATGATGATGGGTCCATCACCATTTCTGCTGGCTGCACGTGCCATTCATGTTCCTTTCACGGATGATAGCTGCCCGATAGCACCAAGCTGTGGTGCACTGCAACATCGGTGAAAAACTATGCGCGTGAACACCGAACGCCACCATTTATGGACGCTCTGCCACAATAAAAATTGCCCGAAAACCACATGGGCTTTCGGGCAAGATATTGTGTCCCTAAATTCTCAAGGACGGAGACAATCCGGGTGCCTATGCACGGCAACCCGATTTCACGCTGCTTAAAGGCCGCCGGGGCCGCAGTCCTTTTTAAGATAATCGAGTATTTTTGTATAAAGCGTTGTCTGATGATCGTACATCAATGTGCTGGAGAAATGGTCTGCGCCCTCGAGTGTTACATACTGAGCGTTGGTTTTGCCTGCTTTCTCCATCGCGGCTTTATAATCGGTCATGTGATAATAGAGCACACGACGGTCCTGTCTTGGGTGGATCATCAACAAAGGAATATTCGACTTTGCAACGTCTTTAATCGGATTGATACCGATCATCCCCCGCCGCCTTGACCAATCATCTAATGCCTTTGGCGCCGAAGGGTCACGTCGACCGAAATACTGTTTTTCGGGATCTGCAACGGCTGCACCGGCAATGGCGCATTGATAGATGTTGTTATCGCGCTGCGTTGCGACCAGTGCGGCATAGCCTCCATAAGACCAACCAAACATGGCCATCCGGTCTTTATCGACCAAGCCTTCCTTCACAAGGTACATGGCGCCATCATCTTTATCGTCTTGCATTGCCAGTCCGTGTTGACCGTACGCGGAATCAAAATGCTCCTGACCCCAGCCCACAGACATACGGTATTGAGGTTGCAGCACCATATAACCCGCGTTTGCTAGGAATTGTCCCCATTCATCATAGCCGATGACTTCGTTCACCTGTGGTCCACCGTGCGGGACGACGACCAACGGGAATGGCCCCTTACCCTTTGGAACAGTGATGTAGGCCGGTATCATTTTTCCGTCTCGCGCAGGGTAGCGAAAAAATTCGACTTTGTTCAAATCTGCTGACTTCACCGACGGATTTTTGCTGGCTAGCTTAACAGCCTTCCCGTCCCTCACGAACCAGTATGATCCGGGGTCCTTCGGCCCGCTATTATAGACGACCATGATTTTACCATCTCGCGACCGGCTAGTGATACGAATTTGATGTGCGTTTTGGATCTTCAGTTCAAGATCTTCGTAAAGCGCCTTTTCTTCCATATCGAACCAGTGACGCTCATATTTCGCACCGGAATAGATAGCCGCAACAATGTTGTTATTGCCCGCCCATCGCATTGAGTGGCGTTGAACGCCAATGACATCCGCATCGGGGTTGGAATAGATTTTTTTACCGACTTTTCCTGTTGTAAAATCAAACTCGTACAATCCGACTTTGTCTTCACCGCGCGTGTCGGTGATATAGCCCTTTGTTGGTTCGCTGGCATTGATACCTGCAAAGCCAGTGAGACCGCCTAATACACGGTATAGATTTTCGTGCTTGTTAAGATCATGGCGCTCGCCGAACTCTTTCCATGAACTGTCACCTGGTGCGCGATAATAGTCGACTTGCTCAAAGCCATCGACGCCAGATGTGAAGCGTGGGTTTCCGTCGTCATCAAATTCGGCCGTCGGATATTTTTCGTTACCTCTCAAAACCAATGACTTTGCGCCGGTATCAAGGTTAAACCTGAAATACGAACGGGGACGAAACGCCTGATATGGGTCAACGCCCGTTGCGTCGGCTACCGCGCCACCTTCTGCGATAAGAACCTCGTCCGGTTCTTTCGGTAGAACTGATACCAAGCGGAAAGAACCGTCGATGTTGGAAAACTTATTTTTTTCGAGATTATACGCAAATGATTTGTAGCTACGGACGTCTTCTTCTGGCCCTGTGACCGATTTGCGGACCACCTTCCAAGCTGTTCCATAGATGTGCTTGTCGCTCACCCAGCTCGCCGATACCATTTCCATCGGATTAGAGTTCAAACGTTTTACAGGCTTTGAAAAGTCGCTGGTATCGTAAATCTCAAGGATGTTCGTACCCAAATTACCACCCTCAATTTTCAGCAACAAGATGTGCTTTCCATCTGGCGACAATTCTAGTGCGCTGACGGCATCACGTTGCCCCCAAACGCTAATGGGAACCGACGGAGTAACGTTTCCTATCTCAGATTTTGGGGCGGTGACAACAATCGTTGCCTGCGCCACCGCAGCCGATGATATGCAAAGCGACAAAACGCCAACACTGACCGCGATGGAAGACGATCCATAGTTTTTCATGCCTGTATCACTCTCGTTTTGATTTTTTACTAAAAAAACAAAGCGACCTCACGAAAATGCGAGGCCGCTTTGCATATTCGTTAAACCACCGTGCGTGACCTAAAACTTCTTCTCTACCGAGAAGAAAAACTCACGACCGTTATAATCATAGCCGTTACCGATGGCAGTATTGGCGATCGCAAACACTTCGTTGCTATCGACTAACGGTGGGTTCCGATTAAAAATATTCGAAATACCTGCCCGAAGTGTTAAGCCGCTAGCGGTGTCACGATACCGGACGGATGCAGTGTGCGTGAAGTACTTATTTGCAAAGCCAACATCGCGGCAGAAGAGCCCATCGCCACCGACGGCACCACTTCCGTTACCTAGGCAGGTGTCGCCTACGAAACCGGTCGTAATGCCCTGGGCGTTTTTACCAAATGCGCTGGACAATGGGTCAATACCGTCGGCTTGCTGCTCGACAGGTCCTGTATACTCAACTTGCCATGTGAACCGGAACTTCTCGATATCAGCAGTAAAACTCGTTTGACCAGTCCATTTTGGCAAACCGAACTCTCCGGCATCATCATCGTAAGTGGCGTCACCATTATCATCGATGAACGTCGTGCTGCGTTCAATCAAATGGTTGGCCCGAACATTTAACCCCAAGTCAACGTTTGTTCCAAAAAGCTGAACTTCCTTACCCAAATCAATGTTTAAATCTACGCCGCGGACGGATTCGCTATTGAGGTTGATAAAGCCTGATGACACTTTTTTAACAAGGAAGCGTTCCGATTGAAGTGTGCTTGCCGTGATGCGATCACAAAATGGGCTGCGCTTGCCATCCTGACGCGTGTAACAATCGTTCAAAATGAACTGAGACGATGGCTCTACAACTGCACCATTGACCTTGATGTCAAAATAGGTGGCGCCAATCGCAACGCGGAAACCAGAACCAAACGTTTGCTCAAATGCCGCGCCGGCTGTTATGGCGCGGGATGTTTCTTCATTGAGATCGAGACTTCCGCCTGACAAGATTTCTGAACTTGATTGTTGGATTGTCGTTCCAAGATCAGGATCAAACCCAACTTTCGTTGGATCACGACCCTCGCGTACACAATTTTCAAGTGTAGTCTTCTCACGATCATCCAAGGCAGCAGTATAACTACCTGCGACAATCGAAGCCTCGGTCACAGCGCAAGGATCGATAAGAGTTGAAAACCCAGTCTGCCCCGCAAGGAAGTTTTCGCGCAAGTTCGGCGCGCGGAACGAAGTGCCATAGCTAAACTTTAACGCAATTGGATCAAAGGGACGCCAACGGCCCTTAATCGAGTAAGTTCCTGCAGTGCCGTAATATTCCTCGTCCGTGATACGACCGGAGAGGTTTAGTGTTAGTTCACGCACCAAAAATTCATCCGCTTTCAGCGGCAGACTAAGCTCACCAAACGCTTCCTTGATTTCTTTACTGCCCACGGCGCCGCGGTCGGCAAAGAATCCAAAGAACAAACCATTCGATGCAACAGCCGATGGCGTGGAATTGATCTTGTCCTTGCGATACTCGGCACCCAAGCCCACAGTTACGTCGCCTGCGGGCAACGAGAACAGACTGCCGCCGACAAAGCCCGATAGCACCAGTTGCTCATAAGTTGTGTTGAATTCACGCACTCCAAACAGATAATCACGCTCTGCTTGTGAGCCCAACTTACCAATTGGAGCATTGAGAAGGCTCGGCGCAAACAGGTTCACTGGCACGCAACCCTGACTCAGATCCGCCATCGCGCCGCTTGGATTACGCAAACTTGCTGTACTGCAAGGTGCAGCTAGCAACGGGCCGCTACGAAATCCGCCCGTAGGCAGATTTGGGTTGTAATCATCAGCAATGCCATCACCGTTGTTATCAAAAACACCATCACCATTGAAATCAGCAGTAGGGTCGATGCCAAGAGCAAATGCGAGCTTGTCTTCACGTATGCCGAAGCGCCTCGATTGCCCTATAGCTTTTGAATATACGCCTGACGCTTCAAAATCCCAGCCAGAACCCAAGAACGGCAAATCACCTTTTACACCAAAAACACCCCGATACTGTTCTTGGATGGTCGAGAAATTGTTTCTATCCCCCTCCACAGCGACAATCGGCTGAACCGACAAATCGAAACCGGTTGAAAGACGTGACCCAAACGCTGCATTCTGAGCAGCCCGGCAATCTACCCCACCAACGGCAAGCCGATTGCAAGGGTTGAACGCGTTAGTCGCTGGCACAAAAGGAAACAGCTGGGGAGCCCCGGTGTTATCTGCATCAGCCTCGTTACGGCTGTAATTAAACTCGAAGAACGGGGTTATATTCGCATCCCCCTCAAACGTATATTCACCAACCGCCATTACGTTCAGAAGTCGGCGACCGTTTTGGAAAACCTGATTCAGGTTCGAACCATTGGTGTTAACGTTCTGAAAATCAACGTCAACAATGCCGTCTCGGTTGGCATCAATGTCCCTGCCGCCAAAGGAATTTTCGTTATAATTTGGGATCCTAGTGTTACCAACTCCTGGCGTGTAATAGACGCTCCCATAGTTGGTTTGGTCTATAAAAATACGGCCAGAAATACCTTCCACCTTACATTCGTTCACCGATACGCTTAAGCCGGGTGAGCGAGCACCCACAAGTGCGTTTGTCGCAACGTCAATTGTCCGGGGGTTGCCATATTGATCAATTTCATAATGCTTATTGCAACCACGGAAAAAAGCCCGATCTTTCAGACGGACCGCTGCAGTCTTGGCATATTCAACGCCTACACCAAAGAAACCACGGTCGTTATTGGCGCCCCATGAACCGCTAATCGTATAATCTTCACCGGCGCCTTGTGGGTTGATGTTGCCGTTCGCGCGAAGCGTTAGGCCGTCAAAATTTTTCCGAAGAATAACGTTTACAACGCCAGCAACGGCATCCGAGCCATAAATCGACGATGCACCATCAAGCAGCAAGTCGTAACGGTCGACTAACGATGATGGGATTAAGTTAACCGACGGGTTCGTCGGTGCGCCTTCAACACCTGCAGGTGCCATGCGGCGGCCATTGATAAGCAATAGCGTGCGGTCAGCACCAAGGCCGCGCAGGTTCAGCGTCTGGGAGCCTGGACCATTATCAAGAACGAAGCCATTAAAGGTCCCGTCGATCTGTTGGCCAGAGGCCGCTTCCGATTTCTGCAACAGCGAGGCCGCTTCGAATTCACCAGTATCCTCAGCCTCCTCATTCTTAATGACCTGAAGTGGCGAAATGCTGCTAAATGTCGTTTGACGGAGGCGCGAACCGGTAACAACGATGCCGCTCTTTTCCTCTTCTGCCTTCTCACTTTCAGTTTGGTCATCAACGACGACGACTTCCTCCGCCGCAGGCTTTTCCTCCGCAGTAGCTTGCGCGAAAACCGGCGAAGCGGCGCCGAGTACCAAGCTAATTGTCGAGCCAGCAACCATCAATTTAAATTTTTTCATAACAAACCCCACCCATGTAAATTTCAACAAATGTCACAAACGGGGTGCAATCAAGCAAATCTGACTTATCGCTACAAGTGGTTTTCAGGGATCCACGAGCATTCCGCGACACTGTGGGAAAAGAGCAACAAAAAACGGCTAATCGCTTTCTGAATGTTGTTCCCGCGGCATTTTTTGCGTATTTTTCTTAGGTGCAGGTTTTTTGAGGTGCATTAATATTGCAGCCGCTGCGTAAGAAAAGAGCAGTTTGTTAAGATACCTAGCTCGCCCGATGCGTATTTATATCCAATGACGGCTAAAACGGCCGCCCAAATTGGTGAGCAGTTCATATTGCGAGAGACCGGTCAGCGCCGACGCTGCAGGCAAGTCATACTCCACGTCTACCCAGTCGCCTTCGCGAAGCTCAGGGGCGGCACTGATGTCGATTGTCACGAGATCCATGGATACGCGCCCCAGAACAGGCAATGCGGCCGCGCCATAATGCGCTGTTCCCTTGCTAGAAAAGGCGCGCAGATACCCATCCGCATATCCGATCGAAATCGTCCCGACTGGCGTATCGCTTCCGCAGATATGCGTCGCATTGTAGCCAATTGGCGCACCTGCGGGCAGCGTTCGCACCTGAAGCAAGCGTGCGGATAGGCGGGCAACGGGCTTGATAAAGGCCTCCATGCCGACCCTGGCAATGCCGCCATAAAGGCTAAGCCCCGGGCGTGTGAGACCATAATGATAATCCGCACCGAGCATGATACCCGCACTGTTGGCAAGGCTCAGGCGTTTCGCGCCCGAAGCTGCCGCATGTTCATGGAATAGGCGCTGTTGCGCATCATTCTGAGCGCTATCCTCATCCGCCGACGCCAGATGCGACAGCAATAAATCGATATCGATGCTTCCAAGATCGCATTGAGACATCTGCTCTGGCCCGATACCAAGCCGATTGATCCCGCTGTCGAACATGATGTTACACCGCCCGCCACCCGATGCGTTCCACATCGCCACCTGGTCGGGTGTGTTCAGCACGGGCACTGCGCCTAAAGCGCGTATGTGTGGAATGTCGGCGGCCTGAATGCCGTTTAAGACCGAAATCCACGCCGGCGGAATGACATCCGCAATCGCAGCGGCTTCGCCCCAATGGGCAACGAAAAAGTCGCGGCACCCTGCATCGCGCAACCGCGCAGCCACTTCGCGCGCGCCAAGGCCATAGCCGTTGGCTTTTACCGCTGCGCCAGCCTGCGCCGAGCCGCTGCGCGCGTTAAGCGCTTTCCAATTGGACGCGAGGGCCTCGCCATCAAGGATTAAACGCAGCGGGGGTTCAAAATCGGTCATCGGCGGCCTTTTGCCCCTACCCCATTGCGTGTCAATCCAGCTTGGTCTTTCCCGATGTTTCCGGCAGCCAAATCAACGCAACGACAAAGGCCAATGCTGTGACGCCGACCGTGTACCAAAGTCCGGAGAAAGGCTGCCCGGTCTGCGCGACGATATATTGCGAGATATAGGGCAGAAAGCCGCCGAAATAGCCTGCGCCAATATGATAGGGTATCGACATGGACGTGTAGCGGATTTTCGCGGGGAACATTTCGACCAAAATGGCTGCGACCTGTCCATAGGTCATACCCGATAACGCGACCATCAGGAACACCGCGAGAATGATTTTCCATGGCTGCCGCTGGGCGGGGTCGGATTTATCGGGATAGCCCGCCTTTTCCAATGCGGCGACATAGGCTTTTTCGTCAAAGCCCTGAAGCTGTGATTCCCCGACCTTCAACCCCAGCGTTTCGGACGACTGCTTGCTGTACGCAATCCCGCGTTTGGTCAGGAAATTCAGCGCCTGCGCACATTCGGTCTCATGCGTGCGGTTGAGCACGTTGAAATCACATTCCGGCAAGGAAAGCGTGACCGGGTTGCTGACAGTCGCACGCGCAAGTGCGGGATTGGCTGCATCGGCCATCATCCAGAAAATTGGGAAAACGCCGATGATGGAAAGGCCGTAACCCAGCAAAAGCATCCGCTTGCGACCCCATTTGTCCGATAGCCAGCCACAGGCAACATAAGTTGGTGCGGCGAGCGCGGCGCCTACTGCCATATATAGAAGGGCATCTTCCTCTGGAACGCGGGCCGTGCCGGTCAGGAAATAGAGCGTGCCGAACTGCGACGTGTAATAAATAACGGTCAGACCTGCGGCGACGCCGAACAACGCAACGAAGAGACGTCCGATATTGCCGGGATATTTAAAGCTTTCGACAAATGGATTTTTGGACGTGGTTCCCGCAGCTTTCATCGCCTTGAAAACGGGGCTTTCCGAGAGTTTGAGCCGCATATACAGCGATACAGCGAGCAACAAGATCGATGTCAGAAACGGAACGCGCCAACCCCAAGCTTCAAACGCTTCGGTGCTCATCGCATGCCGGGTGATAAGGACGACAATAACCGCAAGCAAAAAGCCGCCAGCGACCGATGCTTGGATCCAACTGGTATATTGGCCGCGTTTCCCCTCGGGGGCATGTTCAGCTACATATATCGCTGCGCCGCCATATTCCCCGCCGAGTGCCAGCCCCTGAAGGCAACGCATCAGCAACAACAGGCCTGCGGCCCAAACGCCTGCGGTCTCAAACGTCGGTAATAGGCCAATCGCCGCTGTTGCCACGCCCATCAGTGTGATGGTCACGAGGAACGTATATTTCCGCCCAATCTTGTCGCCGAAATAGCCAAATAATATTGCCCCAAGCGGACGAACACCAAAGCCGGCACCGAAGATAGCCAGCGAAGCCAGCGTTGCAGCCGTGGGGTTATCTGCAGGAAAGAATAATTTGCCGATCAGCGCTGCAAGGATGCCGTAGACAAAGAAGTCATACCATTCGAACACGGTACCAAGCGACGACGCCGTTATGACCAGGCGGTCCCGTTTCGGATCAAGTGTGATTTCGTTCTCGGCAGCTGCGGCCATGATGTTCCCCTAAAAACTCTGATCCTAGTCTTAATCGCTATGTCGCGGCGTTCAAGCGGCTTGTTGCGCTTATCCACAAGGGCGATTATCGATTTGGGAGAGGAGAAGAGCATGCCGCAATTTATTGATCTGTCGATCCCGATTACCAACGACGTGATTTCCGATCCGCCCGTCATGCGGCCGGAGATTTCTTATATGACGCACGAAAATACGTGGGAACAGATTGCGATGTTTTTCCCAGGGCTCACGAAGGCTGACCTTCCAGATGGGGAGGGTTGGGCGGTCGAAAGCCTTACTCTATCGACGCACAACGGCACACATATGGACGCGCCGTGGCATTTCCATTCGACAACCGATGCCGGTGCAAGCCCTGCCCCATCAATTGATGAAGCGCCGTTGGATCTGTTTTTTGCACCGGGCGTGAAATTGGATTTTTCGCATTTGCCCGCTGGCCATGTCGTCAGTGCGGCGGAAGTCGAGGCGGAGCTCAAGCGCATCGGCTATACGCTGCAGCCACGCGACATTGTTCTGGTGCAGTCTGGAGCGGTTTACGGCACGGATAACTTTACCGACCAAGGCGTTGGCATGGGTGCGGAAGCAACCCTGTATTTGACCTCGCTCGGCGTGCAGGTTGTTGGCACCGACGCATGGAGCTGGGATGCGCCGTTTAGCCATACGGCAAAGCGTTGGGCCGAAAAGCGCGACCCGTCGATCATTTGGGAAGGGCATAAGGCCGGACGAATCCAGCCTTATTACCAGATTGAAAAGCTTACCAATTTGGAAGCACTTCCAGCATTTGGTTTTACGCTGTCATGCTTCCCCGTGAAGATCGAGCGTGCGAGTGCGGGATGGATACGAGCGGTGGCGATTTTGGATTAAGCCACCGCGCGCGTCCTATTCCATCTCTAGAATGACAGCATCGACGGCAAGGCTGTCCCCTGCCTTCGCGTTGACAATCTTTACCGTCCCGGATTTCTCGGCGCGCAGGATGTTTTCCATCTTCATCGCCTCAACCACGGCGAGCGGTTGCCCTGCTTCCACGGCATCACCGGCATTGACGTGCAATGTCGTCAACAGGCCGGGCATTGGGCAAATGAGGAATCTGGACAGATCCGGTGCGATCTTTTCAATCATGTGATCGGCCAAATGCGCGATATGTCCTGGCAAGACGCGTGCGATATGCGTTGCGCCGCGTGTGGTTAGCTTAAAGCCAGTCCGCATCTTTGAAACTTTGACCGCCAGTTCTTCGTCACCAACTTCCGCCTCGATCAAGCGATCACCGGGATCATATTCCATCGAAAGGTCGAAATGCTCTCCGTCGACGTGCATGTCGCCATCGACCATTTCGATATCATGGACAGCGTCACCAATCTTCACTTGCCAGCGCGCAGGCGGCTCCAACGTATCGCCCAATTGGCCATCAACATGGCGCGCGCGGTCGGCTTCTGCCGTCGCAACGAAACCTGCGATGGCCGCGAGTGATTTGACCAAATCCGGCGTTGATGCCGCGCCGTGGAAGCCGTCCGGATACTCCTCGGCGATGAAGCCCGTGGTCAATTCGCCAGAACGGAAGCGTGGGTGCTGCATGATGGCGCTGACGAAATCGATATTGTGGCCAAGGCCTTCGATCTCGAAACGGTCGAGTGCAGCGATTTGCAAGTCAGCCGCTTCGTCGCGGGTTTTGCCCCATGTGATCAATTTGGCGATCATGGGATCGTAGAACATCGAAACTTCGCCGCCATCATAGACGCCATCGTCAACACGAACGCCTTCGACACCACGACGACCGTTAGCATCCTCGTCTTCAGTCCAGCCAGCGACTGGCGGGCGATAGCGCGTTAGGCGGCCCGTTGAAGGCAAGAAACCGCGATAGGGATCTTCGGCATAGACGCGGTTTTCAATCGCCCAACCGTCAATCTTGATATCGTCCTGCGTCATGGCAAGCTTCTCACCAGCGGCAACGCGGATCATCTGTTCGACCAAATCGATACCGGTGATGCATTCGGTCACCGGATGCTCCACCTGCAAACGGGTGTTCATTTCAAGGAAGTAAAAGCTCTCGCCGCTCGGGTCTGCACCCGACACGATGAGTTCCACAGTACCCGCCGAATAATAGCCCACCGCGCGCGACAATGCGACGCACTGCTCACCCATCGCCTTGCGCATCTTGGGCGTGACGAACGGCGATGGCGCTTCTTCGACGACCTTCTGATGGCGCCGCTGGATCGAACATTCGCGTTCGTTCAGGTACAAAATATTGCCGTGCTGGTCGCCCAAAATCTGGATTTCGATATGGCGCGGGTTGAGGATGAATTTTTCGATAAAGACGCGATCATCGCCGAATGAATTTAGCCCCTCGCGTTTGGTCGCTTCAAAGCCTTCGCGCACGTCCTGCTCATTATAGGCAAGCCGCATCCCCTTGCCGCCGCCGCCCGCGCTCGCTTTCATCATCACTGGATAGCCGATTTCTTCCGAAATCCGCACGGCATGTTCGGTATCGTCAATCTCGCCCACAAAACCGGGAACGACGTTGACGCCCGCCTTCATGGCCAGTTTCTTGGACTCGATTTTGTCGCCCATTGCGGCAATCGCGTTCACGGGCGGTCCGATGAAGGCGATGTTTTCCTTGGCCAAAGCCTCGGCAAAGCTGGTGCGTTCGGACAGGAAGCCATAGCCGGGATGCACCGCCTCAGCGCCAGTCGCCTTGCACGCGGCGATGATCTTGTCGGCAATCAAATAAGACTGCGCGGCAGGCGAAGGCCCGATATGCACCGCCTCGTCCGCCATCTGCACAAATGGTGCACGTGCATCCGCATCGGAATAGACCGCGACAGTCGCGATCCCCATCCGGCGTGCGGTCTTGATAATACGGCAAGCGATTTCGCCACGGTTAGCGATCAGGATTTTCTTGAACATATAACTCCCCCAAAACCGTCACCCTGAACTTGTTTCAGGGTCCATCGTGCCACGGACACCGACAATTGTTGCTGAAAAATAGATGCTGAAACAAGTTCAGCATGACGGGTGGTTGCTATCGGGGCGAAACTCATTCCGCTGCCTCCATCACCTTGCACGCGCGCAGTGGTTCTTCGGCCTCCATCGGCACTTGCCCCAGCTTCGCCAGCATTGCGGCGTCCTTGTCGTCGCCTGCGTTGGCCGCGGTCAGCAATTTGTCGCCGGTGAAGATACTGTTTGCGCCCGCCATGAAGCATAAGGCCTGCGTTGCTTCCGACATGCTTTCACGTCCCGCGCTTAACCGCACCATGCTCATCGGCATGGTGATGCGGGCAACCGCGATCGTGCGCACAAATTCAATGTCATCGATCTTCGCCAGCGGCGTGTCGGCAAGCATATCGCCCAGCACGGTGCCCTTTACCGGTACCAGCGCGTTGACGGGCACACTTTCGGGGTGGGCCGGCAATGTCGCCAGCGTGTGGATGAAACCGACGCGGTCTGCGCGTGTCTCGCCTAGGCCAACAATGCCACCACTGCATACATTGATACCCGCACGGCGCACCTCGGCCAAGGTGTCGAGCCGGTCGTCCATCGTCCGCGTGGTGATGATCTCATTATACCGCTCAGGGCTGGTGTCGATATTGTGGTTATAATAATCGAGCCCTGCGTCGGCCAGCATATCCGCCTGCTTGGGCGTCAGCATGCCAAGCGTCATGCAGGTTTCCATACCCATGGCGCGCACGCCCTGAACAATTTGAACAATTGCGGGCATGTCCCGATCTTTGGGGTTGCGCCAAGCTGCGCCCATGCAGAAACGGCGCGAACCAGCGTCTGCTGCCTCGGCTGCCTTTTGCAGCACGGCCTGAACGTCCATCAGCTTGGTCGCCTCAACGCCGCTGTCCGCCTTTACGGACTGTGAGCAATAGCCGCAGTCTTCCGGGCAACCGCCGGTCTTGATCGATAGCAATGTGCAAAGCTGGATCTGCCCCGCCGCATGATGTGCGCGGTGGACGGTTTGCGCCTGATAGACGAGCTCGTCGAACGGCAGGTCAAACAATGCCGCGATTTCTGCGCGGGTCCAATCGGTGCGGACGGTCATGTGCCTTCTCCCAAAGGCGGCATGTTGTGCCCCAATAACGTCAAAACATCGGCTGCGCATTCCACAACGTTGCTGCCCGGGCCGTAAATGCCCTGAACGCCGGCTTCACGCAGATAATCATAATCCTGCGGCGGTATGACGCCACCGGCAATAACCTTGATGTCGCCACGCCCGGCTTCGCGCAGACCCTTTATCAGCTCTGGGATCAGCGTTTTGTGGCCCGCGGCGAGGCTTGAGGCACCAACGGCATCCACGTCATGCTGTAGCGCCAGAACCACGGTTTCCTCGGGTGTCTGGAACAATGACCCGCTGATAACATCAAAGCCCATGTCGGAAAATGCAGAGGCAATGACGTTCGCACCGCGGTCATGTCCATCCTGCCCCATTTTGGCGACGAGCAATTTCGGTTTGCGGCCCAAACGGCGGCCAACCGATGCGACGCCGTCGAGCACTTGCGCCCAGCGTTTGTCAAACTCATGCGCGCTGCCATAAATACCCTGCACAGGCACAGGCGTGGTCGCATAGCGGCCAAACACAGCCTCCATTGCGTCGGATATCTCGCCCAGTGTGGCGCGTGCGCGGGCGGCGTCTACTGCCAGGGCGAGGAGGTTTGTGTTCCCCTGCGCAGGCAGGGGTCCAGACCCGGACGTTGCGTTGTGCGGCGCTGGACCCCGGCCTTCGCCGGGGAACACACGCGCCCCTTCGGTCAGCGCATTCAACGCAGCCTGACACGCCGCCTCATCACGCGATGCGCGCGTGGCGGCAAGGCGTGCAATTTGGCCCTGACGGACAAAGTCGTTATCGACCTCCAGCGTATCGAGCTGGTCTTCGGTTTCCAGACGATATTTGTTAACGCCGACGATGACATCCTCACCCTTATCGACCCGCGCCTGACGCGCAGCGGCGGCTTCTTCAATCAAACGCTTGGGCATGCCCGATGCGACGGCCTTGGTCATGCCACCAAGTTCGTCGACATCACCAATGATCTTCCACGCCTGGTCAACCAGCTCAGCGGTCAAGGCCTCAACATAATAGCTGCCACCCAAAGGATCGACGACCTTTGTGATGCCGGTTTCTTCGGTCAGGATGATCTGTGTGTTGCGGGCAATGCGCGCCGAAAATTCTGTCGGCAGCGCAATGGCTTCGTCCAACGCATTGGTGTGAAGGCTCTGCGTGCCGCCAAGGGTCGCCGCCATGGCTTCCACAGTGGTGCGGATGACGTTGTTATAGGGATCTTGCTCTTGCAACGACACGCCCGATGTCTGGCAATGCGTGCGCAGCATTTTGGAGCGTTCGTCCTTTGCACCGAGTTCATCCATGACGCGGTGCCACAATGTGCGCGCGGCGCGCAGCTTTGACACTTCCATGAAGAAGTTCATGCCGATACCAAAGAAAAACGACAGCCGTCCGGCGAACGCATCAATATCCAAGCCCGAAGCCATCGCGCGCTGCACATATTCCTTGCCATCGGCGATGGTGAAGGCAAGTTCTTGCACCGCCGTCGCACCGGCTTCGTGCATGTGATAGCCCGAGATCGAAATGCTGTTGAACTTGGGCATGTTCGCGCTGGTGTACGCAATAATGTCCGAAACGATCCGCATCGATGGTTCGGGCGGGTAAATATATGTGTTGCGGACCATGAACTCCTTAAGGATGTCGTTCTGAATGGTGCCGTCGAGCTGTGCCTGTGAAACGCCCTGCTCTTCACCCGCGACGATGAAGAACGCAAGGATTGGAATGACCGCGCCGTTCATCGTCATCGACACCGACATCTGGTCAAGCGGAATGCCGTCGAACAGGATTTTCATATCCTCAACGCTATCGATGGCAACGCCCGCCTTGCCGACATCACCCACCACGCGCGGATGGTCGCTGTCATAGCCGCGATGGGTGGCAAGATCGAAGGCAACCGAAAGGCCTTTTTGCCCCGCGGCCAAGTTGCGGCGATAAAAGGCGTTGGATTCCTCGGCGGTCGAAAAACCGGCATATTGACGGATGGTCCACGGGCGGCCCGCATACATCGACGCACGCACACCACGCGTGAACGGCGCAAAGCCCGGAAGTCCCGGGTCGCCAGCGTCCGCACTGGTGTACAGTGGCTTCACCGAAATGCCCTCGGGCGTATGCCAGGTTAGGTCCTTGCCCTTAACCTCTTTGTCAGCCGCCTTTTTCCAGTCGTCGATATTCGTCATTTTGTTCCAAACTAAGATATCGTCATCCCGAACAAGTCTCGAGATAACAGTCCACCTGCGCGCTTCATCCTGAAACGGGTTCAGGATGAAGAATGGGTGGGTTAAGCCCCCTTAAATTCGGCCTTACGCTTCTGCAAAAACGCAATCGCGCCTTCGCGGGCATCGTTGCTGTCGCCGGCAATCTTCTGTCCTTCGGCCTCTCGCAGCAGGGCGGTCGCATAATCCGCGTCCAACGCCGCAGCGATATTCTGACGCATGATGCCAATGGCGACGGTCGGCCCGTTGGCCAACCGTGTGGCCAAAGCCTTCGCTTCCGTCATCAGTTCGGCATCATCGACAGACTTGTAAATCAGGCCCCAATCTGCAGCCTTATCCGCTGGAATTTTTTCACCAAGCAACATCATTTCTGTTGCGCGGGCCTTGCCGACAAGGCGCGAAAGCATCCAGCTAGCGCCGCCGTCTGGCACCAGGCCAATGTTGACAAAGGCCTGAAGGAAGTAAGCAGATTTACCCGCAATCGCAAAGTCGCTCGCGAGCGCAAGGCTGCAGCCAACGCCCGCTGCGGGGCCATTGATCGCGGTGATGATCGGCACATCCAGCTTGGCAAGCTTCAGCATCAAAGGGTTGTAGCTTTTGGTCAGCGCTGAATAGGCCCCCTGCCCGCCGCTCACCGACGCCCCTGCGCCGCGTGCCGACAAATCCGCGCCTGAACAAAAGGCGCGGCCCTCGCCAGTGATCAACACAACGCGCGCGCCGTTCAATTGGTCAAGCGCGGCGCTGATCTCGTCCGCCATTTGCGGCGCCATCGCGTTCAGCCGCTCAGGACGGTTGAGGGTTATTGTTGCAACATTGTCCGCGATATCGAGGCGGATGGTTTCATATGTCATAGTTCAAGCTCCCTTTATTGCATTCACCGTCATGCTGAACTCGTTTCAGCATCCATTTCGCCACCCCAAAACCCACGCTCCGGGACTATAAATGGACCCTGAAACACGTTCAGGGTGACGATGTGTGGTTGGTCAATGTGCCTGCGAAGGCACCTCCATAATTTCAGTCAGTACGCCCTGCATATCTTTAGGATGCACAAAGAAAATCAGCGTCCCATGCGCGCCAATACGTGGTTCGCCCAGCACGCGCTTGCCCATGGCTTCAAATTCCGCCTTGGCAACGTGAATGTCCGGCACTTCATAACAGACATGATGTTGCCCGCCCGCCGGGTTCTTTTCCAGAAACGCGGCGATGGAGGCATTGCCCGGCAGCGGTTCGATCAGCTCAATCTGCGTTCCGTTCAACGCGCCGTCGGCTCCCGCCGTATCGACAAAGCAAACCTTCACCCCTTGATCCGGCAGGTCAAACGGATCATGAATTTGCGTCGCTCCCATCACGTCGCGGTAAAAGACGATGCTGTCCGCGATGGAAGGCGTTGCGACACCGATATGGTTGAGACGACCTAGTTTCATGTCACTTCCTTACAACGGAATATTGTCATGCTTCTTCCAAGGGTTTTCCAACCCCTTGTTTCGCAACTTCCGTAATCCCAAAGCAATCCGCTTCCGCGTCGAATGCGGATATATGACCTCGTCGATGAAGCCCTTGCTCGCCGCCACAAAGGGGTTGGCGAAGCGGTCTTCATACTCCGCGGTCTTCACCGCCTGCTCTTCAGTGGATAGCCCGCGGAAGATGATTTCAACTGCACCCTTTGCGCCCATCACCGCGATTTCAGCGGTGGGCCATGCGTAGTTGAGGTCACCGCGTAAGTGCTTGGACGCCATAACATCATACGCACCGCCATAGGCTTTGCGGGTGATGATGGTAATCTTGGGCACAGTCGCCTCGGCATAGGCAAAGAGCAATTTTGCGCCATGCTTGATGATACCGCCATATTCTTGCGCCGTGCCGGGCAAAAATCCGGGAACGTCGACGAACGTGACGATCGGAATTTCGAAGGCATCGCAAAAACGGACGAAGCGCGCGGCTTTTTTGGAGCTGTTGATGTCCAAAACGCCCGCCAGCACCATGGGCTGATTGGCGACGATACCAACGGTACGGCCCTCAATACGGCCAAAACCGATGATCACATTGGCCGCGTGCGTTGGCTGAACTTCAAAGAAGTCGCCTTCATCAACCGTTTTGCGGATCAGCTCATGCATATCATAAGGCTGGTTCGCGCTTGGCGGGATTAAGGTGTCGAGGCTTGGTTCAATACGGTCCCACGCGTCATCGGTTGGCCGTTCAGGAACGCCAGTGCGGTTATTCTCTGGCAAATAGTCAAAGAAATCACGGACCGACAGCAACGCCTCAATATCATTTTCGAACGCATTGTCGGCGACACCCGATTTGGTCGTATGCGAAACCGCGCCGCCAAGTTCTTCCTGCGTCACCACTTCATTGGTCACCGTCTTGACGACATCGGGACCGGTGACGAACATATAGCTACTGTCCTTCACCATGAAGATGAAGTCCGTAATCGCTGGCGAATATACCGCACCACCCGCGCATGGGCCCATGATGAGGCTGATTTGCGGAACCACACCGCTTGCGAGCGTATTGCGTTGAAACACCT
>JBILOZ010000147.1:0-4548 GCA_044374245.1 Sphingorhabdus sp.
TCGTCACAAAAACTACCTTCGCCGACTTCACATTTCCTTTGGAAAATAGCGATATCGTGCACGCGACCGCAAAATTGGCGCGTTTCGAAGGTGCGGCAGGGCAAAGCTTTCTGCTCATCAACGAAGAGGGCGGGAAGCTTGTTCGGATCATTTTGGTCGGTGTCGCGGACGGTGAAGCCGGAGATTATCAAAAGGCGGGCGGCGACATTGTTGCCAAGGTTCAGACATCGGGCGCCAAACATATTGCCATTCATGGCGCGAACCTGAGCGCGAAGGCAGCCGCAGAAGCGGCTTATGGTGCAACATTGCGTAACTGGCGTATGGACAAGTACCGCACGAAATTGGCGGAAACGTCAAAGCCGACGGTGGAAACATTGACGGTCGCAAGCGCGCCTGCAGACGCAAGCACCCTGTGGCCAAGCTATCATGCAATCGCTGAAGGCGTTGCCTTGACCAAGGAACTGGTCACCGAACCCGCCAACATCATTTACCCTGAAAGCTTTGTTGAACGCTGTAAGCATCTTGCGGAGCTTGGCGTCGAAATCAGCGTGCTGGATGACAAGGACATGGCTGCGCTCGGCATGGGCGCATTGCTTGGAGTCGCGCAAGGCTCACGTCGTCCGGCCCGTTTGCTCGTGATGAAGTGGGACGGTACCGGCGGTTCGCAAGAACGTCCCGTTGCCTTGGTCGGCAAGGGCGTGACTTTCGATACCGGCGGCATTTCCATCAAGCCAGCCGCGGGCATGGAAGATATGAAGTGGGATATGGGCGGCGCAGGCGCTGTCGCAGGCGCGATGAAGGCGCTCGCTGGTCGTAAGGCAAAGGCCTATGTTGTCGGCGTCTGTGGCCTTGTCGAGAACATGCCTGACGGCAACGCACAACGCCCCGGCGACATTGTGACATCAATGTCCGGCCAAACCATTGAGGTGTTGAATACGGACGCAGAAGGGCGTTTGGTGCTGTGTGATGCGCTGCATTGGGTTCAGGAAAAGTATAACCCCGAATATATTGTCGATCTAGCAACATTGACCGGCGCGATTATCGTATCGCTGGGCAGTGAATATGCTGGCCTATTCTCGAACAGCGATGAACTGGCCGACAAGTTGACCGCTGCGGGCAAGGCTTCTGGTGACCCGCTGTGGCGCTTCCCGCTTTCGAAGGCCTATGACAAAATGATCGACAGCCCGATTGCCGATATGAAGAATATCGGCGGCAAGGGGGCTGGTTCCATCACCGCTGCACAATTCCTTGGTCGTTTCATCAGGGACGGCGTGAAATGGGCGCATTTGGACATCGCCGGGACCGTATGGGCCGATAAAGCGGGTCCCGTGTGGGACAAGGGCGCAACCGGCTTTGGCGTGCGTTTGCTTGACCGGTTTGTCGCGGACAACTTCGAAGGTTGATGTTGCCGCGACATGCAGGTCGATTTTTATCAACTCACGCGCGATCCTGCTGAAAAAGTTCTGCCTGCCATTGCCCAGCGAATCTTGGACAACGGCGGGCGCTTGCTGATTATCAGTGATGATGCGGGCCAACTGGATGCGATCTCTGGCGCGTTGTGGACCGCAAGGGCCGACAGCTTTTTAGCGCACGCAAAATCGGGGGAGAGCGATGATGATCTTCAACCGATATTGTTGTCGCACGATACCGATGCACCAAATGGCGCCAAATTTGTTGCGCTGGCTGACGGTAATTGGCGTGCGGCTACCCAAGATTTTGAGCGGATCTTTTATCTTTTCCCACCGGAGCAGACCGACAATGCGCGGTCGGCATGGCGCACATTGGGTGATGGGGTAGAGCGCAGCTATTGGAAACAGGACGGCGGCAAATGGGTCCAAGGCCCATAAAGCTTGCACTCAACGTGCAGCGACGTTAGATGCGCGCCAAATTCCCCCTACAAATATGGAGCTCTTCATGTCGGTTACCCGCACTTTTTCGATCATCAAGCCTGACGCAACGCGTCGCAACCTGACTGGTGCAGTCACCAAGATGCTTGAAGAAGCCGGCCTGCGCGTCGTTGCTTCAAAGCGTATCCACATGACCCGCGAACAGGCCGAAGGCTTCTACGCGGTGCACCGTGAGCGTCCGTTCTTTGGCGAACTCGTCGATTTCATGATCAGCGGCCCAGTCGTCGTTCAGGTTCTTGAAGGCGAAAACGCCATGCAGCGTAACCGCGACATCATGGGCGCGACCAACCCTGCCAATGCTGAACCCGGCACGATCCGCAAGGAACTGGCCGAAAGCATCGAAGCGAACAGCGTCCACGGTTCGGACAGCGACGAAAACGCAGCGATTGAAATCGCATACTTCTTCAAGCCAGAAGAAATCGTCGGCTAAACCCGATCAATCTAAGATTATCTGACACCAAGCGCGTAGCGCGCGCTTGGTGTCAATGTTCCTAACTTGGCGCAGTTGCAATTTTTCTGAAAAGTCGAGGTCGACTTCGAAAAAGCCTATGGGGCCAGCAACCGATTAGGCCGAGCCGAGTATATCCAGAAATTTCGTAAGCTTTTTTGGCGCAACTGCGCGCCAGCTTTTGGCGATCCATTCGCCGATATGGTCCCAATCGGTATCGCCCAGGTCGAGCCTGATGCCCACCCAGCCATCGCCGAAATAAGCGGGGCGGTAATACCTCTCATCATCGCTATCGATCAGCATGGCCTGTTCTTCGGCGCCGCTGATTTTGACCAAAAGCGCGATTTTCCCGTCGCCATGATGGTCGATGGAAACATAAGCGAATTTTTTGCCGCCGACGATGCCGAAGCACGGCATTCCATGCGACACCACTTCATCGGCCTCTGGCTGGGTCAGGGCGATTTCGCGCACTTTTGATGTCAGATAATCCGGGTCCGTTGCCCGCGAAACATAGTCGGCCAGCGTTCGCGGATATAATTGATGCTCGGCTATCTTGACGCGCTCCGCCAATGAATCTGCGGTGTCATTAGGCAAAACGGCGACCTCCATCTGGCCAAGAAGGGGGCCTTCATCAAGGTCGGCAGTGACAAGGTGTACGCTGCAACCAGCGATACTGTCGCCTGCGTCAATCGCGCGCTGGTGGGTGTGTAGCCCGGTATATTTGGGCAATAGGGATGGGTGGATATTCAGCATCCGGCCGTCCCATTTTTCGACGAAGTTTTCGCTCAATATCCGCATATATCCCGCAAGCACGACATAAGCCGCCCCCGCTTTGGTAATGTGATTATGCATTATTTCGTCATGGTCGGCCCGCTTAAGACCAACGTGCGATTGTGCGAACGTTGCGACGCCTTCGGCTTGTGCAAGCTTCAACCCTTCTGCGTCGGGATTGTTGCTGGCGACCAGAACAACTTCATATGGGCTATCTGGGCGTTTTGCGGCATATAACAACGCAGCCATGTTTGTGCCGCCGCCGGAAATAAGGACCGCAACACGCGCCTTAGCCATGATGCGTCGCAGTCCAATCGGCTTTGGCGCTCCAGGTTTCGATGCTGCCTGTAACCGTGCAGCCTTTTTCACCCGCTGCAATATGTCCAATGCGGAACACGGTTTCTCCAGCTGCCTCAAGTGCGGCGGTTACGCCCGCGACTTCGGTTTCATCGACGACCACCGCCATGCCGATGCCGCAGTTGAATGTGCGTGCCATTTCCTCTGGCTCGATATGACCTTGCGCTTGCAAGAACGCCATCAAGCGTGGTTGTTGCCATGCGTTGGCATCGACATGTGCGTGCAAACCGTCCGGCAGGATACGGGGGATATTCTCAAGCAAGCCACCGCCGGTAATATGCGCCATCGCGTGGATTTTGCCCGTGCGGACCATCGGCAGCAGCGATTTTACGTAGATGCGGGTCGGGGCCATGAGTGCGTCGATAAGAATGACATTCTGGTCGAAAATGGCAGGGCGATCGAGTTTCCAGCCCTTGTCTGCGGCAAGCCGCCGAACCAGCGAGAAACCGTTGGAATGCACGCCTGATGATGCAAGGCCCAGAATGACGTCGCCCGCCGCGACCTTATCTGCCGTCAGCACCTGGTCGCGCTCCACCGCGCCAACGCAGAAACCGGCAAGGTCATAGTCGCCTTCGGAATACATGCCCGGCATTTCCGCCGTCTCGCCGCCAATCAGCGCGCATCCGGCTTGCTTGCAGCCCTCGGCAATGCTCGCGACAACAGAGGTGGCCACTGCATTGTCGAGTTTGCCGGTGGCATAATAATCGAGAAAGAAAAGCGGCTCTGCGCCTTGCACGATCAAGTCATTTGCGCACATCGCGACAAGATCAATGCCGACGCCTTCATGGCGACCGGATTCGATGGCCAGTTTCAGCTTCGTTCCAACACCGTCATTTGCGGCGACCAGAAGCGGGTCATTAAAGCCCGCCGCCTTGAGGTCAAAAAACCCGCCAAAACCGCCAAGATCGGCATCTGCGCCAGCGCGGCGGGTCGATTTTGCCAGCGGCGCAATCGCGCGCACAAGCGCGTTACCGGTTTCAATGGAAACACCCGCCTTGGCGTAGGTGTAAGATTCGGGCTTCTGTTCTTTTGCGTCCATTTGTCGCCGTTAGCGAGAACAGGGTT
>JBILOZ010000148.1:0-4496 GCA_044374245.1 Sphingorhabdus sp.
CGAACAATTGCTTCGCGCGCTCAATGGCGATGGTTTCGATTTCATCGACATATTCGCAGCCGCCATAATAACGCTTGCCCGGATAGCCTTCGGCATATTTGTTGGTGAGGATCGAACCTGTGGCTTCGAGCACGGCGCGCGACGTTATATTTTCCGACGCGATCAATTCGATCTTGTCCTTCTGGCGGCCCAGTTCCTTCGCAATCCAGCCCGCGATTTCGGGGTCGCGTTCCGTCAGGCTTTGAGTAAAAAATCCGGAGTTTTGGATGTCATTGGCGGCTGAACTGCTCATGATGGTTCCTTGGTCGTGTTCGGGTTGGATAGTTTGTCGACGCGGCGTTGGTGACGATCGCCGCCAAAATCCGTTGTTAAAAAGGCATCAAGGCAGGCCTTGGCCATTTCAATGCCAATCAGGCGCGCGCCCATGGCAATAACATTTGCGTCATTATGTTCGCGGGCAAGCCGCGCTGACAATGGTTCGGACACCAAAGCGGCGCGTGCGGCGGGATTGCGGTTCACCGCAATCGAAATACCAATGCCGGAACCGCATAAGGCAACACCGCGCTCTGCGGTGCCATCGGCAACAGCGGCGGCAAGCTTATAGCCATAATCGGGATAGTCGACCGAGCTTTCATCATGCGGGCCGAGATCGCTGACATCATGCCCTGCCGACAGCAGATATTCGACGAGCGCTGATTTCAGCGCAAGGGCAGCGTGGTCTGAGGCGATAGCGATACGCATGGCACATCCTGTAGCAGCATGAGTCGGAAAACGCTCCCCCTATGGCAGAGCGTGGCAAAAGGCTATGCGGTATTTGCCCGATTGCGTGGCTTATCCACCGGCTTTAGAGAGGTAAAATGTTAAACGCCGTTTTATCCATCGCCATGCTGTCTGCGTTCCTGCTTCTCTATGGCGCATGGAAACGCTGGAGTCGTGATGGCGCAAGTCAGCAAATGTGGCTGATGATCGCTGCTGCTCTCGTTATTTTTGCCAATGTTGCGATTTGGGTTGTGCCCGATCAACAAGGCAAAAGCCTTGTTACCGAAGCGCCGTAACTCACTTAATCGGTGAGTTCGGGTCCAACCGGAAATCGAGATAGTTGTTCACGGACGCCATCAGCATATCCATTTCATTTTCAAAGAAATGGTTCGCGCGCGGGATTTCGTCGTGGTGGATGGTGATGTGGCGCTGCGTGCGCAGTTTATCGACCAGTTTTTGAACGGCGTTGGGATTGACGACCTCGTCATTCACACCCTGAATGATGATGCCCGATGATGGGCAAGGCGCCAAAAAGCTGAAATCATACATGTTTGCAGGTGGCGATACCGAGATGAAACCGCGGATTTCCGGACGACGCATCAAAAGCTGCATGCCAATCCATGCGCCAAAGCTGAAGCCTGCAATCCAGGTCGTGGACGCTTCGGGGTGGAAGCTTTGCACCCAATCGAGCGCCGATGCTGCGTCAGACAATTCGCCGATGCCATTGTCAAATTCGCCTTCGCTTCGGCCAACACCGCGAAAGTTGAAACGCAGCACGCCAAATCCGCGTGCTACAAATGTTTTGTACAGCTGCTGCGTGATCCGGTCGTTCATTGTTCCGCCGGCTTGGGGGTGCGGATGCAAAATCATTGCAATCGGTGCACGTGGGCGCGGCGGCGGAGAAAAGCGGGCTTCGAGGCGGCCTTCAGGACCGGGAATAGCAATAGCAGGCATATTATTGTTCGATTCGTAGATGGGTGCCGAGCTTTGCCCGACGGTTCGGGCTTTGCAGGATTTCGTAGAGCTATATAGAAGCAGTGACGATTTTCGCAACTGTCATGGAAATTATGCCCGACCAGCCCCGTATATATTTGGATCACGCAGCGACGACGCCGATTATTCCGGCGGCGCGCGAAGCGATGGCCGACGCGATGGCGCGATGGGCCAATCCATCCTCTCCGCATAGCGAGGGGCGCGCAGCCCGCGCGGCGCTGGAGAACGCAAGGCGCCGCGTCGCTGCGGCGCTGAATTGGGATGGTGAAGTCATTTTTACCAGCGGCGCAAGCGAGGCGATTGCGATTGCGCTGCGTGGCCATGATGTGATGGCAAGCGCCGTTGAACATGATGCGGTTTTGGCTGTAGCTGGTGCAACCCGCTTGCCCGTCGGTCCAGACGGTTATGTTGACCTGAACGCGATCAGAGGCGCTGCCCGCTATGCGGTGCAGTCCGTGAACAACGAAACCGGCGTTATTCAACCGATGGCCGAGATCGCCGATATTGTGCGGGCCAATGGCGGAATATTGTTTGCCGATTGTTCGCAAAGCGCGGGCAAACTGCCATTGCCCGATGCTGATTTGATGTGCGTATCAGCCCATAAATTGGGCGGGCCGCCGGGAATGGGGGCTTTGCTCGTCCGCAATCTTGGGCTGCTGTCGCCGACAGGTGGGCAGGAGCAAGGGTACCGGCGCGGCACCGAAAACTTGCCCGCCGCAATCGGATTTGCGACTGCCCTCGATGCCGGTTTTGCATGGATGGAAAAAGCCGTTCGGCTGCGCGACATGTTGGATGCGGAGATAACTGCCAGCGGCGGAATCGTGGTGGCAGAAGCAAGCAGCCGACTTGCGACCATTGGCAGCTACCGTATGCCCGGCGTTGCAGCCTCAAGTCAGCTGATCAACTTTGATATGGCGGGCATCGCGGTCTCTGCCGGAAGCGCGTGCTCATCAGGCACGCTGAAAACCAGCCATGTGCTTGGCGCAATGGGTTGGGACGAGCGATCCGCTTCCGAAGTCGTCCGCGTCAGTTTCAACGCCGATACCAGCGAAAGTGATGTCGCACGGTTTTTGGATGTCTGGCGCAATATCGTCATCCGCGCCAAAGCGGCATGATCTACCTCGACTATCAAGCCACGACGCCGCTCGCCCCAGAGGCATTTGCCGCGATGGAGCCTTGGCTGAAGGATGGATTTGCCAACCCGCATAGCGCACATGCCGCGGGCAGGGCGGCGGCTGCGGCTGTTGAGGTTGCCCGCGATCAAATCGCGGCGCTGCTGCCGAAGGGCGGGCGCGTGATCTTCACCTCCGGCGCGACTGAGGCGATCAATCTGGCCATCATGGGGTGCGGTTTACACGTCACCGCTGCGGCGACCGAACATGCTGCGGTTTTGGACGTTGTGGAATATCTAGATGGTCGGACTTTCCCCGTCGATAGTGCGGGGTTAATTTGTCCCGAAATGCAAGCGTCTGGTTCCGTTGGTGGGCAGGCGTTAACTGCCATCATGCTCGTCAATAACGAGATTGGGACCATTCAGCCAATCGCGGAGCTCGCAGCAGCCGCACACGCCCAAGGCAATCTGTTCCTATGCGATGCAGTTCAGGCATTTGGCCGCATGCCGATCCCCGATGGTCCCGACATGATCGCCATATCCGCGCACAAAATTCACGGTCCAAAGGGCATTGGCGCCCTGTGGGTGCGCGACGGCATTGCGCTCACGCCGCAAATGCTTGGCGGTGGTCAGGAGCAGGGCATGCGATCGGGTACATTGTCACCCGCATTGTGCGCTGGATTTGGCGCAGCAGCCAAATTGGCGGCAGAGCGCATGGACGCCGACGCTATCCATGTGTCTGCCTTATGGGACCGCGCCGCCAGTGCATTTGCGAACTGGACCATCAATGGTTCGACGGCACAACGCTACAAAGGCAATCTCAACATCCGCCGCGACGGCGTCGATGCCGCGCGGTTGATATCGGAGTGCCGGAACATCGCCTTTTCCGCTGGATCGGCTTGCGCCAGTGGTTCTGGCCGCCCCAGCCATGTGTTGCGCGCGCTTGGCCTTACTGACGCACAGGCGAAATCATCCATCCGTTTGGGTTTTGGCCGCTATACGACGGAGGAAGAGATTGATATGGCCGCAGATGCAATCAACCGGTCAGCAGAGGCGATGCTATGATCAAAGTCACGTTCATCACTGCCGATGGCACTGTCCAGGACGTCGAAGCCTTGGAAGGCCAACGCCTGCTTGAAATCGCCCAAGCCGCAGGGGAACCGCTGGAAGGCACGTGCGAGGGGCAAATGGCATGCTCAACCTGCCATGTGATCATTGACAAGCTATGGTTCGATAAACTGCCCCGATCGGTTGAGGACGAGGAAGACATGCTCGACCTTGCTACCGGTGCGCGGCGCACCAGTCGTCTGTCTTGCCAAATCGTGCTGACACCCGATCTCGACGGACTGGTTGTGCACATTCCGGCAGAGAGCCGAAATATGCAGGGTCTTTAACCGCCTTCACTTCCCATTCACGAAAAAGCGCCTATATAGGTCGGTGCCGGGTTCGCCCGGCTATGGTGATAAATTGCGGTGTGCAATAGATGCAGCGGACCCGGGGGCGGTACCCGGCAGCTCCACCAAAATCTCTGTTTTTCAGAGGTATTGGAGGGGCTGAACTAGGATCGACGTGCGTTGAAAAGCATTGTTTTTGCCCGGCATGAATAAGCCGTGAAATGGTTCATAACCAATAG
>JBILOZ010000149.1:0-4484 GCA_044374245.1 Sphingorhabdus sp.
TAATATGATGGCGGCGCGGGGTTGATCTTGTTCATCAAAACTCACCGCATATCCCGAAGCTGTTAACAATGGCGCCAATATCGTCCGTTCCCATTGGGAATCGTCTACACAGTCGATGAAGCACATTGCTTCCGAACCACGATTTCGGCGCCTGCGGTCATATGTTTCGAAGAATGCGAACATGTTGCGCAGTTCGACTGGCTCTCCAAAGGCATAGACGACACCTTCATGCTGTTCCGGTTGTGCGCTGGGCATGATATCGCCTGCGATGCTAAAAATGTCCAAGACGTCGCTGACCGCAAGATAGCAAGCGCTGTCACCATCGCTAAGTCTCAGCACTTTCACCAAACCATCGTCGGGTGCAGATTCATATTCCCATAAATCATACAAGCCGCCGTCGGCAGAGAGGCGTGTTCTTCCGCCAACATATTGGATTTGGGCAACCTCGATATCTTCCATCCGCTCAATTGCGGACAAACGAATGGCTTGTTTGCGGCCATCGGCGGCAATAAACAGCAGCGCAGACGGGCCATTATTTTTGCTTTCGACCTCCACGCGGCTGTCGACATCTCGATCATCCCTGTTGGTGGCAGACAGCCCCATAGCAGCGCCGAGCCCACTCGCGTCGAGCAACAACATAGGCCGGCCATTGTCGGGCAGAGACGTTCCAGCAAACAGGCCGCTGCCCATCACCAATGGCGCCCCCGGTTTCACGACAAGCTCTTCATTGTTAATAACGGCGGCAACTTCCAAAACGAAATTGGCGCCCACCGCCGGACGCATCACGATGAGTGTGCGGCTCTCTCCGGGGATATCCGCACCTTTCGCAATGCCCAATATGTCTTCGAGCGATTTGAAGGGATAGCGAATGTTGCGGATACTAACAATTTTGCGCCCGCCCAGTCCTTCAAATTTGACATTGGCATTCGATGTCGAAACCATCTCGACCACGGAACTGCGCGCGATGCCGAAGATCTGCGCACCAGCGCGCACCGAAAGCCCTGCGATAATTGAGAGCGTGAGCGGCAGACGCAAGGTTATTTTTAGCCCATGGCCTTCGTGGTTCTCTAACTCAATCGTGCCGCCAATGGCTTGCAAATTGTTGCGCACAACGTCCATGCCAACGCCGCGACCCGATATCGAAGTAACGCTATCCGCGGTCGAAAGGCCGGGCGTAAAAATGGTGTTCAGCCGTGCGCGCGGTGACATTGTCTGCCATTCGCCAACCGTCGCCACATTGGCGGCTATTGCGCGAATG
Organism: Sphingorhabdus sp.; assembly: GCA_044374245.1. Lineage (GTDB taxonomy): Bacteria > Pseudomonadota > Alphaproteobacteria > Sphingomonadales > Sphingomonadaceae > Sphingorhabdus_B. The sequence goes on from JBILOZ010000149.1 coordinate 1,259, forward strand.
CCTAGCTTGTCGACATTGATCCCGCGCCCATCATCCGCAATTTCAATGATGATCTGATTGCCAGACTGGCGGGCAGAGACACGGATATGGCCCACTGGGTCTTTGCCAGCAGCGCGGCGTTCGTCGGTACTTTCAATTCCGTGGTCGGCTGCATTGCGCAGAATATGCGTTAGGGGATCGCGCAACGCTTCGACCATTTCGCGGTCAACTTCCACTTCGCTTCCGTCGACGCGCAATTCTATTTCTTTGCCTAGCTCAATGGAAGTATCGCGCACGAGCCTTGGCAAAGCCGAAAATAATTTGTCGATATGCTGCATACGCATCATGCCAACGGCATCGCGCAGTTCGGCCACAGTGGAAGACAAACGCGCAAATGAAACATCAAGATCGGCGTTCGAGCTAACCTTGCGAAGCTGACGCGACACTTCGTTTCGGGCGAGCACCATATCCGAAACACCGCTCATCAAATTGTCGAGCAGGCTAAGCGACACCCGCACAGTTCGGGCTTTACCGGGTAACATGGTGTCTTCATGTGCCAATGTGTTGCCGGATATATCTACATGACCAGTGGCCATCTCTGCCGGTTTATCGCGCAAAAATGTGTGTAAGGCGTCCGTCAAGATATCATCGTCATCATAGACAGTTGCGCCGGTCTCAAGTGCCTCGGTGAGAACAGCGACACGGTCGATAACAGCGAGCACTGCGGTCACCAAATCTGCCGACACCTCGACTTCGCCATCGCGTGCAGCGCTCAGCACGTCCTCGGCCGCGTGGCTCAGGCGAAGCAGCCTTGGGAGTGACAGGAAACCGCAGCTTCCTTTTACGGTGTGCACAAAGCGAAATACGCTGTCGAGCAATGCGCGATCGGTGGGCCGGCGCTCCCACTCGACCAACTGACTTGTCAGCGCCTCAAGCGTCTCGCGCGTTTCAGCAATAAAGTCTTCTATCAAGTCGTCCATGTCTGCCGATCCGTTGTACCGGACACGACATGTGACATCAGATGGTTAAAAAGATGTTGAGAGCGCTAGATTGGCGATGTGCGCACAATTGCGCCGATGACGAGATGTTCGGTATCGGGCTCAGCGAGCTGGATCATCCCGCCACCCTGCAGCGCAAGCGTGTGCGCCATCCAAGCCGCAGCGGTGCGGGAATCTATCATCGAGGCATCAAGCTTCCCCGTCAGCGCATCACGCACAGCGGAATCCATGACAATTTTCGGACCACTTGCCCGAATGACAATTTCCTGTTCGTTCAATCCTGCTTCAGCGCCCACAAATAAAGTGCCGCCACGCACCAGCGCTTCGTTCGCCAACAGCACGAGGTTCAAGAGGATTTTGACCGCCCTTTTTGGCATCATCTGCGCAGGAACAGCCCATTCCAGCACCGTGCGACCGCTTGAGGTTATCAGCGGTTCAATCACCATCCGCGCTTCTTTAGGGTCGACTTCTGAACCAAAGCCGCCGGCAGCGCCAAAGGCGAGACGGAAAAATTTCAGCTTATCGGCCGCAGCCTTGGCGCTTTCCGCCAGCAAGTCCATGCACCGTTGCCGCATTTCCGGATCATGCTCGTCGGCCAGCAGCTCAAGGCCATTATTCATGGCACCGACAGGGCTCAAAAGGTCATGACACAGGCGCGAGCAGAGCAGGCTGGCAAAATCGATTTCCGTGTCGGACATTAAAAATGGTTCCTTGGGCTGACTTGCATATTGATGGCGGTCATGGACTGTGTTTTCACGCGATTCAACCCTCCTCGATCAGCGGCACGGGGGTAAATCCTGTGACGTGAGCGCCAATAGCGATGGGTTGCCATGCCGTAACCGCTCCCCCCGCAATGATGACCCACTTCAGGCCATCGGGTGCAGCCTGCGCGATGTCCGACGCAGAAGGCCGCGCCAACCCGTTTGGGTGCGAATGAAAATAGCCCAGAAGCGGCATGCCGCCCGCTCTGACATCCTTATGGATGGCGATAAGGGCGGCGGGATCGATTTCAAAATTCCGTGACGGATCGGCGGCGACATTGGCAGCCCATTCCACGGCCATGACCTTCTGGTCCCTTCCACGCAACACACCACAACATTCATTTTGGCCGGCGTCCGCCGCCCAATGCAGAAGTTGTTTCCGGTCATTGCTTGATAAATGCAGGGGCATCACCCATGTGTATGCTATGGTTGGGGAAAATGCCACATTTACAGGTATTTTGGGCGAAGGAAGGCTCGATAGCGCGCTGGCTGCCGCGCTGCCGCAATTTTCGCGCGCCCGTATTCAGGCCCTGATAGCTGACGCAGCGCTTCGCATCAACGGACAAAGCTTCGTTGATGCCGGAAGCAAGAAAATGTCCGGACAGCATTTTGAATTGCATGTCCCGGCCCCCAAGCCGGACAAAGCAATCCCGCAAGATATTCAGCTCGACGTCGTTTATGAAGATGAACATCTGATCATCGTCAACAAACCCGCTGGATTGGTGGTGCACCCTGCCGCCGGGCATAGTGACGGAACATTGGTCAATGCGCTGCTGCACCATTGTCACGGCAAGTTGTCCGGCATTGGCGGCGTTCAACGTCCGGGTATCGTCCACCGAATTGATAAAGACACGTCCGGTCTGTTGGTCGTGGCAAAAAGCGACGTCGCGCATGAGGGCCTGGCAAAATTGTTCGCCGCGCATGACATCGAACGCAAATACATCGCGATCGTGAGCGGCATCCCTGCCCCACCTGCGGGGACGGTGCGCACGCAAATCGGCCGGTCAACGACCAACCGCAAAAAAATGGCGGTGCTGCCCGATACTAAGGGCAAGCATGCGGTCACGCATTTTCGTATGACGGAGGCATTTTCCAAAACCGCGGTCGTCGAATGCACGTTGGAAACGGGGCGGACTCATCAAGTCCGCGTCCATATGGCCCACATCGGCCATCCACTAATCGGCGATAGCGTTTATTCTAATCGACAAAACCCCTACAGAATCGGACCAGATCAGGCTCCATTCGACCGACAAGCATTGCATGCTGCCTCATTGGGGTTTATTCATCCGATATCCGGCGAAACCTTACGGTTCGAATGCGGTTTACCAGAGGATATGCAGCTTCTGTTAAGCCAATTGCGTATATAGAGTTTCAAAGGGAACGCTTTGCTAGCGGGTGCTTGATGAGGCCCGGTGGGAAGCACAATGAAAGAGGAAAACATGTCTGAGAAAAAGAATGTTCCGGCTACAATACCTGCCCTTGGGGGGG
>JBILOZ010000150.1:0-4479 GCA_044374245.1 Sphingorhabdus sp.
GCAGCGCCTCCAATATGCCTTGCTGCATATTGAGTATCATCTGCGCATTCGGGTTGTCGTGGACAAGGCCAATCAGGAAATTGCGGCCCAACGCCAGCGCACGCGCCTGTGGATTGGGGACATATCCCGTCTCACGAATAACCGCCTCAATTTTTTCCCGCGTATCATCATGCAAGGAGCCAGAGCGGTTTATGACGCGGCTAACGGTCTTTTTTGACACCCCGGCAAGCCGTGCGATATCATTGATCGTCGGCTTTGCCGCCGCCTTGTTCCGAGGTTTTGGGACACTCTTCATATAGACTGCATAGCAAGAATTGCATGTCGATACAGCAAAAGTTGCGAACAACATCTGGCGCATCCTTGCAAATGACACCGGTTTCCCATAACAACCACCATAACGGAATTTTCAATGAGGGACGCAGATTATATCTGCGCAAACGATCGCCAATGATAGCAACGAATATTGCCAACCAATTTGTTGCAGCGCGGCGTCACGGCCGTCATCTGCCGGAATATCCGGGCCCCATACCGGAAAGCTTGTCGGCTGCTTATGCGGTTCAGGACGCAGCGATTCATGCGACCGGCCAGTCCGTAATCGGATGGAAAGTCGGGCGGATTTTCCCGCCGCTGTCTGAAAAATTTGGCGCGAACCGTCTGGCCGGCCCTATCTTTACCTCGCACACTTTGTCCGCAGATGCGGTGGCGTCTGGCAACATATTCACCGGCGGATTTGGCGCTGCCGAGGCCGAGTTTCTTATCAAGATCGGCTCCGACCTGCCGCTTGGTAAGCAGGATTACACGCTGGACGAAGCCGAACGCCAGATCGAGGCGGTTCATGTCGGCATCGAAATTGCAAGCTCACCATTGCCCACCATCAATGAGCTGGGACCAGCCGTGACCGTTTCGGATTTCGGCAACAATAACGGCTTGATCATTGGACAAGCGATACCCGACTGGCAGAACAGCAACTTTGCCGACTGGGTCGTTCGGTTGGAAATTGATGGCACCGTCGCCGGAAGCGGTTCGGCCAACAGTTTCCCCGATGGCCCGCTTGGTTCGGTGCGCTTTCTGCTCAACAATTTGGGTGAACGCGGCATCGCCATCAAAGCTGGCACATGGATTTCGTCGGGCGCTGTGACCGGCGTGCATCAGGTTACGCCCGGACAATCGGTACAGGCATTTTTTGACACATCGTTGTTGGTAAGCTGCACAATAGAGGCCGCGCCAATCGTCTGAATACATCTATGAGAGGATGATTTATGGAGACAGCTGCAATTCCGGAACGGACTGGCCGATACCGCTGGGCCATCATCGCCCTCTTATTCTTCGCAACGACGGTCAATTATATTGACCGCACGATGCTCGGGCTGCTCGCCCCGACGCTTCAAACCGAATTAAAATGGAATGAGGACGATTACGGAAATATCGTCACCGCATTTCAGGCGGCCTATGCACTTGGATTTTTGTTCATGGGCTATGTCATCGACCGGTTTGGCCCGAAGATTGGGTATTCGATTGCCATAACGATCTGGACGATAGGCCATGTCGCCCATGGCTTTGGCGGTTCGGTTGCATCATTCATGGCCGCGCGCGCTGTGCTGGGCGTTGGTGAGGCAGGCCACTTCCCGGCCGTTGTCCGTTCGAGCAGCGAATGGTTCCCGCAAAAAGAACGCGCTTATGCCATCGGTTGGGTCAATTCGGGGACAACAGTTGGTGTCATCCTAACCGCGCCGACCTTGTGGCTGTTCATGCAGGCGCTTGGCCTTGGCTGGCGCGAGACATTTATTTACTCCGGCGCCTTCGGCGTTGTGCTGCTTGGGCTTTGGCTGTGGTTGTACAGCAACCCGCGCGAAAGCGGCAAAGTCAGCGATGGCGAGCTCGAATGGATTGAACATGATCCGCCCGAAAAAATCGAAAAAATCGGCTGGAGCCGGATCGTCCGCAAGCGCGAAGCATGGGCGTTTGCCAGCGCAAAGTTTCTGACCGACCCGGTTTGGTTCCTCATGCTGTTCTGGCTGCCCAAATATTTCAGCACGACCTATAACGTCGACCTTAAGGTCGTGCTGTTGCCGATGATCCTGATGTATCTTCTGTCCGATGTCGGCAGCATTGCAGGCGGATGGTTGTCATCACGGCTTATTCAACGCGGGCGGACACCGAATTTCGCGCGCAAGGTCACCATGATTATTGCCGGCCTCTGTGTGCTTCCACTGCTCTTTGTCACAGGCGTCAGCAACATGTGGCTCGCGGTTCTGCTCATCGGCATCGCGCTGGCCGGACATCAAGCATTTTCCACCAACCTGCTCTCGATTCCGCCGGACATGTTCCCGAAACGGGCCGTGGGCAGCGTGATTGGTCTTGGCGGGTTTGCCGGCGGTATTGGCGGCATGATCATGGCGAAGTCGACGGGCTTGGTTCTGGACGCGACCCAGGGCAATTACACCATCATCTTTGCGATGTGCACCACGGTGTATTTCCTTGCGGTTGCGGCCATCCATTTGCTGTCGCCCCGCCTTGCAAAGGTTGAGGTGCAATAAGTGATGACGCCACGCTTCATCATTGCCAATGCGCGCGATAATGTTGCGATAGCCATTGCGGACCTTGCCGCCGGCGATGTCTTGACAGATGGGTGCATGGTCGCCGAACCCATATCGGCCGGTCATAAGGTTGCCTTGACCGCGATTGCGAGCGGCGACGCGGTTATCAAGCTTGGCCAACCCATCGGCCTTGCGTCTGAAGCCATTGCCGCGGGTGCACATGTGCATAGCCACAATTTGCATTTCGCACGCACACCCGCGGGCAGCGAGACGGGGGTCGACCTGCGCACCCCCGAACCGATCGAGGCCAGCTTCGACGGGTTTGTCCGTGCCGATGGTCAAATTGGCACACGCAACTTCATCGGCATTTTGACGTCGGTGAACTGTTCAGCGACGGTGGCGCGCCGCATTGCCGCCCATTTCACTCCGGAACGTCTGGCCGCCTTTCCTTATGTCGACGGCGTCGTCGCCTTCACCCATCATTCGGGGTGTGGCATGGCGAAGGACGGCCGCGGCATTGAAAATCTGCGTCACACCATCACGGGATACGCCACGAACCCCAACTTCGCCGGCGTCCTTTTGGTGGGGCTTGGCTGTGAAGTGAACCAAATTCAGGACATGCCAGGCTTTCGCGGGGATGCGCTGAACATTCAAGACGCGGGCGGGACGGCTGCGGCGATCAGCGCAGGTATCGAGATTGCGGAACGCCTTGTACGCAGCGCTAACTTATGTCGCCGCCAATCGGTCTCCGCTGCCAACCTCACCATCGGTCTGCAATGCGGTGCGTCCGACGGCTATTCCGCGATAACCGCGAACCCGGCGCTGGGTGCAGCGGTCGACCGGCTGGTGGCCGCAGGCGGCCGCGCCATCTTGTCCGAAACGCCCGAAATTTATGGTGCCGAACATCTGCTCGTGCGCCGGGCCATGTCGCCAGACGTTGCGGATACGCTAGCCGATCGGCTTGTCTGGTGGGAGGAATATGCAGCGCGCGATGGCGCAAGCCTCGACAACAACCCGTCGCCGGGAAACAAGGCAGGCGGCATCACCACCATTCTCGAAAAATCCTTGGGCGCGGTTGCCAAAGCAGGCTCAACACCGCTCAACGCGGTCATAGACTATGCCCGACAGGTAACGGCACCCGGCCTGACGTTCATGGACTCGCCGGGATATGACCCATGCTCTGCCACGGGCCAGATCGCAGGCGGCGCGCATTTGATTTTGTTTACGACGGGCCGTGGCTCGGTCTTTGGATCGATCCCCTCGCCAACCATAAAACTTGCATCCAACGCTGCCCTCGCACGAAATATGGCGGACGACATTGATGTGGATTGCAGCGGCATATTGGACGGCGTCAGCGTCGATGACATGGGCGCGCAGATATTCACCCGCATTCTGGAAACCGCCAGCGGCCAAAAAACCGCGTCGGAATTGGCGGGCCTTGGCGAAAATGAATGGGTGCCGTGGATACCCGGCGCAACATATTGAATGGAGGCGCGCTTACTTAGCGCGCCAACACGCAGCCCTTAAAAACCCATGAAGCGCACATTGCCCTCAACCGGCTCGCGCTGACGATCAAAAGCATTCACCGCAGCCTCTTCATCGCGGTAGCCAATGGCAATGCCGCAGAAGAAAATATGCGTTTCATCCGACACGCCGATAAACTCTTTTATCAGTTTTGCATGCATGGCGAGGAATTCTTGCGGGCATGTGTCCAAACCTTCTCCACGCAGCAGCAGCATGATTGTTTGCAGCCACATGCCAACATCTGACCATTGCGGCGAACCCATACGGCGGTCGAAATAGCACATCAGCACCGCAGGCGCTTTGAACGACATGACATTGTTGTGCACGAATTGACTGCGCGCATCGGCGTCGGCACGGCCAATACCCATTGCCTGATACATGGACGCCCCAACCTGTTGCAGGCGCGCCTTACATTCCG
>JBILOZ010000151.1:0-4428 GCA_044374245.1 Sphingorhabdus sp.
AAAAGGCGGGGAAAAGTAGGAGCCGGATGACCCGCAGCGAATTCGTTGTGGCTGCTTCCGTCAGGATCTGACCAGGTTGGCGAGTGCCACGTCCATCCGACTCCCACGCCGCATATGGCCGCGACATCGGCTAAATGCAAGTGGGGCGGAAACGAATGTCGGTTAACCATTTGTTTACCATAATTCCATAAGCTTTGACCGTCACAGCAGAAGAGGAAGCCATGGTCCAAGCACCCTCGCAGATAAAATCTTACCAACGATATGAAGACGCAGCACAGGAAGACCGAAGCGCGCCGCGCGTCCGGCTTGATATTCCAGCATCAATGCGACCGTCAGGATCGCGTGGTTTTGCCGTCATCGTCCGTGATCTGTCGCTGTCCGGCGTTGCTTGTGAGGCATTGACCGCCATGAGCGCAGGCACGCGTGTCTGGCTGACGTTACCGGGGCTCAGCGCGCTTCAGGCAAAAATTGTCTGGAACGATGGCACGATGGTTGGGTGCGCGTTCGACACGCTGTTGAACCCGGCGGTAATGCAGAATATCCTCGACCGCTTTCCCGCCGCTAACGCTTAAGCGTTTCGCAAATACCAGTCATAGTCGATTGACGGGACCTGACCGAAATAGCGGTCCTGCTCGACGCGTTTGACGATCGTGAACATGTCCACAAAGCGTTCACCCAGATATTCGCGCATCAGCTTTGACCCATGGAAGCGGTCAACCGCAGCGAACCAGTTGCTTGGCGGCTTATCATCGCCTGAACTGTCGCGGTCATACCCATTGCCGACGACTGCGGGGCCGGGATCAATCTGGTTGACGATGCCATGATGTATGCCCGCAAGCACGCCAGCAACTGCCAGATAGGGGTTGGCATCAGCGCCGCATGCGCGGTGCTCGACATGACGGCTTGCCGCCGGGCCGGCCGGTATCCGGAAAGAAACGGTGCGGTTGTTGACGCCCCATGTCGGTGCGACGGGCGCATAGCTGTTCGCCTTAAACCGGCGGTAGCTGTTTGCATGCGGCGCAAAGAGCGCAAAACAATCGCCCACCGCTGAAATCATACCGCCAATGGCATGGCGCAGCATCGGCGTGCCTTCGGGATCATCCGATGCAAACAGGTTTTTGCCGTCGGCATCGTTCATCGACACGTGGATATGCATGCCCGAGCCTGCTTGTTCAGCAAAGGGTTTGGCCATGAAGGTGGCTTCCAAGCCATGTGCTTGCGCCACAGCCTTCACCACCCGTTTGTACATGATTGCATCATCGCACGCCCGCAACACGTCGGGCTTGTAACGCAAGGTCAGCTCGCACTGCCCCGGCGCAAATTCGGAGATCGCGGATTCCAGCGGAAGCCCCTGAATATCGCAGGTTTCATACAGCTCATCAAAGAAAGGCCGAAAGTCGTCCAGTTCACGCAGGCCATAGACCTCAACCATTTGTGGTGTTTCGTGGCTATAATCGGGCCGCGCAGGGCGAATGGAACCGTCACGGGCACGCTTCGGATCCAAAAGGTAAAATTCAAGCTCCACAGCCAATGCAGGGGTCAGACCCATTTCTGCGAAACGGTCAACGACCAAACCCAACACATGCCGCGAGTCCAGATCATGCGGCTGGCCATCCAGCTCATAAAAATCGACCATGAATTGCGCGGCATTGTCCCCCGCCCATGGCGTCCGCACGAGCGTTCCCGGGATTGGCTTCATGGAGCGATCAGCGTCGCCATCCTCCCAAACCAATCCTGTTTCAACGGTATCTTGTCCAGTGATGTCGACCACCGTGATGGAGCCGGGGAAAAAGCGACCGATTTCATAGACCGATAGCACCTCATGCTGGCGCAGCCGCTTGCCGCGCGGCACGCCGCCCATGTCGGTGTAAATCATTTCGACAGAATCAATATCAGGGTTCGCCGCAAAAAAGGCCTCAGCCTCGCTTCGTGCGGCGATGGTCGCAGATGACTTGGCCCGCTTAATTGTCATGACGTCACTTTCACTTACCCTGTTTAAGACGCTTGTAGCTCAGTCAGCGCATTGTTCAACTCAAACGCCAACCGATCGACCTGCGCTGTCGCCGTCACGGGGCTGACGAGCATCATATTATGAAATGGCGCCAGCAATATGCCGCGGTTGGCGAGGTATAAATGGATCGTACTTTCCAACGCATGGTCCATTGCGGCACGCGCCTCGCTCCCGTTACGCGGCGGTACCGCAGCGCATATCAATTCCACGCGGGCACCGACGTGGCTGACGTGCCAGTCAAGCTTGTGCGCCGCGATCACGGCATTTAAACCCGACACCAGCCGGTCAGCCGTCGCCAGCATATGGGCATAAGCATCAGGCGTAATGACCTGCCCCAACATCGCGTGCATAGCCGATATCGCGAGCGCATTAGCCGACAATGTCGTTCCGATGCCGCTATGCCCCGGCGGGCGCGAATGGTTCAGCGCCGCCATCTTTTTCGCAATCTCGTCCGTAAACCCATATACCGCACATGGCACGCCGCCGCCGATGGATTTACCTACCACCATGATGTCCGGCTTTGGCCCATGGGTGTTGCTGTGCCCACCATAGCCCGATGAAATGGTGTGGGTTTCATCAAGCACCAATATCGTACCTGTTTCGTCACATAACGCGCGCAACGTCTCCAAAAAGCCCGGCGCGTCTCGCACCATGCCGATATTGGTCATCAACGGCTCCGCGAGCACACAAGCGATGTCGCCGCCCCGCAATGCCGCCACAAGCGCGTCCACATCGTTAAACTCGATTGCAACCGTGGTCGGCAGCAAATCCTGCACCTGTCCGATCAGGCTTGGCCGGTTGACCGCTTCGCCATCGCGCAGGTCAACAAAAACATCATCGACCGCGCCATGGTAACAGCCATTGAAGATCAAAATCTTGTCGCGTCCGGTCAGCCCACGGCACCAGCGAATGACGGCACGGTTTGCTTCGCTTGCCGTGGTCGTGACTTGCCATTGCGGCAGCCCGAACATCGCGGTGAGCATATCGCCCACTTCTGCGCCTTTTGATGTGGGGAGCATATAGCTGAGCCCCTGCCCCGCTTGCGTGGTCAGGGCATCGACCAATGGCTGCGGCGAATGGCCAAACATGCTCGCGGTATCGCCAAGGCAGAAGTCATCAAAGACCTGCCCGTCAACACTCGTCAGCGTCGCGCCAGACGCCTGCTGAGCGACGATCGGGAATGGCGTGGACCAATCCAGCATCCAATGGAATGGAACGCCCTGAAACCAGCCTGTCGACGCTTGGGCCTGCGCATGCGACGTTGGGTTGGCGGCAACAAACCGCGCAACCTCACGCGCGCGCATCATTTCTATTGCGGCCCTTTCGATCACAGTCGGTCTCGCATCGCATAATAGAGCAGTCCAAGGGTCGCGAGCGGCCGCGCCAGCCACTTGCCGCCCGGGAACCGGCTATGCGGCAAGCTGGCAAAGACATCGAACTGCGACATGGTGCCAAGCACGGCCTCAGCCATCACCTCGCCAGCGACCGTTGTGACCAACGCGCCATGACCGGAAAAGCCGTGCGCATAAAAAATATTCCCTTTGCGCCCCATGTGCGGCAGCCGGTTCATTGTTACACCCACTGCACCTCCCCATGCATAATCGATCCTTGTCTGGGCAAGCGAGGGAAAGACCTCCACCATATGCTTTCGGACAAATCCTGCGATGTCGGCAGGCGGGCGTCGGACATATTTTTCACCACCCCCGAAAATCAGGCGCTTATCCGCGCTCAAGCGGAAATAGTTCAATACGAACCGGCTGTCCGCAACCGCCGCGTCACTGGGCAAAAGCTGGTCTGCATTGGGCAACGGCGCGGTCGCGATGTTATAGTTCATAATGGGGACAGTGTAGCGGCTAAGTTCCGGCGCAATATCTCCGGTCCAGTTGTCGGTAGCGATGATCACGTGACGGGCCTTGAGCGTTCCTGTCCCGGCCGCGATCTCGACATAACCGCCCCTGTCCAAAGGTGTCTGGGCAGCGGTATGTTCGAATATCAAAACACCTGCCGCCAGCGCGGCTTTTGCTAGACCAATCGCGTAGTTCAACGGATGGAAATGCCCGCCTTTGCTGTCATAAAGGCCGCCGTGATAATCGCCGCCGTTGATGTGCTTGTGTAGGTCTGCAGGTGCGACAACGTTGACTGAATCCCAGCCAAATTCGCGTGACAAGAATTCCGCCTCGCGCTGCATATCTTCGAAATGTCCGGTCTTATAGGCGGCTTCGAGGTGACCCGATTTCAGATCGCATGGGATATCATGCCTGACGATGCGGTCATGCACTCTTGCGCCTGCACCCCATGCCAAATCGAATATCGCTTTTGCCCGCTCTCGCCCAAACGCCGCGTCGATTTCACGCATCGACCAACGCAGGCCGGGAATGAGCTGCCCGCCATTGCGGCCTGATGCACCAAAGCCGATG
>JBILOZ010000035.1:0-16092 GCA_044374245.1 Sphingorhabdus sp.
TTTATATGCAATATCACAAGCCACGTATGCGCAAGGTCCGCATATTGGCGACATTGGGCCCCGCCAGCGACACGCCCGAAATGATCGAAAAGCTGTTCCGCGCTGGTGCCGATGCCTTCCGCGTGAACATGAGCCATGGCGAGCAAGCCGACAAGGCGCAGCTGATCGCCAATATCCGCGCGCTTGAAAAAGCCTATAACCGGCCCACGACAATCTTGGTGGATTTGCAAGGGCCCAAGCTGCGCGTCGGCACCTTTGCCGAGGGCAAGGTGGAATTGCACACGGGCGATACTTTCCGGCTGGATACCGACCACACGCCGGGGGACGCGCATCGCGTCTATTTGCCGCACCCCGAAATCTTTGCCGCATTGGAAGTCGGCGCACGGCTGTTGCTCGACGATGGTAAGCTTGTGTTGCGAGTTACCGAAATCGGGCTGGAATATATCAATACAATGGTGGAAGTGGGCGGCGCATTGTCGAACCGCAAGGGGCTGAACGTCCCTGACGTCGTCATTCCCATCGCTGCGCTGACCGAAAAGGACCGTTCGGACCTTGCCTTTGCGCTTGAGCAGGGCGTGGATTGGATCGCGATGTCCTTTGTCCAGCGGCCAGAGGATGTCGCCGAGGGTAAGAAGCTGATCGGTAATAAGGCTGCGTTGCTGGCGAAGATTGAAAAGCCAGCGGCGATCGGACGGTTGGAAGAAATTCTGGAACTCGCCGACGGCGTGATGGTCGCGCGCGGTGACTTGGGTGTGGAAATGCTGCCCGAACAAGTGCCGCCATTGCAGAAGAAGATTGTGTCGACCGCACGGCGCATGGGCAAGCCCGTCGTCGTTGCGACGCAAATGCTGGAATCGATGATCGTATCGCCGTCGCCCACCCGCGCCGAGGTGTCGGACGTTGCAACTGCGATTTATGATGGTGCCGACGCGGTTATGTTGTCTGCCGAAACGGCGGCGGGCGCGTGGCCGATTGAAGCGGTGTCGATCATGGACCGCATTGCGCAACAGGTCGAAAGTGACCCCGATTTCTACAAGCGTATCCACTTTACCGAGACCCCAGCCGATTCCACGACGGCAGACGCGCTGGCCGAGGCGAGCGGACGGATTGTCGACACCATAGAAACCAGCGCCATTGTCTGCTTCACATCATCAGGCTCGACCGCGCGGCGGATCTCGCGCGAACGGCCATCCGTGCCGCTTTTGGTGCTCACCGCCAGCCAATCGACCGCGCGCCGCCTTGGGCTCCTTTGGGGCGCTTTTGCTGTGCGGACCAAGGATATTGGATCGTTCGAAGAAATGGTCGCCAAGGGCAAGCGCATGGCGCTGCGCTATCATTTGGGGCAGGCGGGTGGACGCATTGTCATCATGGCTGGCGTGCCGTTTGGAACGCCGGGTTCAACAAATGTGCTGCACATCGTCCGGCTGACCGGCGACGAATTGAAGGGCCATTAACTGCCGTTTGCGCGATTAGGGCAGCAAAAGACTGCTGTCGCCATAGCTGTAAAACCGGTACTCTGTGGCGATTGCATGGGCATAGGCCGCTTGCATCGTCTCGCGGCCCATCAACGCGCTCACCAGCATGAACAGCGTTGATTTTGGCAAGTGAAAGTTGGTCATGAGGCCGTTGATGGCCTTAAACCGATAGCCCGGCGTGATGAAGATATCGGTGTCGCCCTCAAACGGGTGCACGATACCATTTTGGTCGGCGGCACTCTCGACAAGGCGCAGCGAGGTGGTGCCGACCGCAATTAGCCGCCCGCCATTTTCACTTATGCGGTTGAGCCTGTCTGCTGTTGCGGCATCAATGCTGCCCCACTCGCTGTGCATGCGGTGGCTTGTCGTGTCATCGACCTTTACCGGCAAGAATGTGCCCGCACCCACGTGCAAGGTCAGCGCTGCGGTTTCTATGCCAGCATCGTGCACCGCCTGCATCAATTCGGGGGTGAAATGCAGTGACGCAGTGGGGGCGGCTACGGCGCCGTCCTTTTGCGCGAACATCGTCTGATAATCTTCGGCGTCGCGGGCGTCGGTTGGCCGCTTGCCGGCGATATAAGGCGGCAATGGCATAGTGCCCGCGCGCTGCAGCAAGACTTCGACCGGTTCATCGCCTTCAAAGAACAATGTAAAGCTGCCGTCGTCATGGCGTTCTTCGGCCTTGGCCAAGACCCCTTGGCCAAAATCAACGCAGTCGCCAATATGCAGGCGCTTCGCATTGCGGATGAAGGCCTGCCACCGGCGCAGATCGATGCGTTTATGCAATGTCGCACCAATCGTTGCGTCGCCCCTGCGGCCGGTAAGCTGCGCAGGAATAACCCGCGTGTCATTGAAGATCAGGCAATCGCCCTTGCGCAGCTTTTGCGGCAGGTCGCTGACGGAAGCATCGACCATGTTGCCGTTGCCACCGACGCATAGCATGCGCGCGGAATCCCGCGGGCAAACAGGCCGCAGCGCGATCCGCTCGGGCGGAAGCTCGAAATCAAACAGGTCTACGCGCATGAACTTGCCGCAGCGGTTAGCTACCGCTTGGTTGGCCTACGGCAACGGGCTGCGCGGAAAATACGGGCGGTGGGACATTGTCTGCCGCAATCGATGCCTGAAGCACTTTGCTGGGGCTTGCGGGTGGTTCGCCGCGTTCAATGGCGTCGACAAACTGCATGCCGGATGTCACGCGGCCAAACACGGTATATTTGTTGTCGAGGCTGAAGCGCGGTTGAAAGCAGATGAAGAATTGGCTGTTGGCCGTGTCGGGTTCATTCGTGCGCGCCATCGACACTGTCCCGCGCAAATGCGGCATTTTGTTAAACTCGGCCTTTAGATCGGGAAGCTCCGACCCACCCTGGCCCGTGCCTTTGGGATCGCCGGTTTGGGCCATGAAGCCGTCAATCACGCGGTGGAAGATAACGCCATTGTAAAAGCCCTGACGCGTCAGCGTCTTGATCCGCTCAACATGGGCGGGTGCAACGGCGGGGAACATCTGAATGGTAACGCGGCCGCCCGTCGACAAATCGAGCACCAGCATATTTTCAAGGTCAGGCGCAACGGGGGCAGGTGCCGTTGGCGGCGTTTGCGCGAGTGCAGGGGCGCCCGCAAGGAACAGCCCGCCTAAAATGAGCGCAGTCAGCTTCGACAAAAATATGCGTGATAACATCAAAAAAGGCCGCCTTTATAATATATGAGCCGCTCTCATAACGAACGACGCTGTCGCTGTCATGAACGATTTTCGACCTGCTGCAGAGTGGCCCCGCACAGGCGACGTCTGTGGATAAGTCACTGTTGCATAAAAGTGACAGCCCTGAAATATTATTGCCATATCCGCCCAATTTGTTGCGCACACCTAGGAAATCCGCCAAAGCGGCGACAACCCGGAGAGCTTTCACTGCATTCCGTGCGTGCTTTGCATGTTCGATTTGAGTGAAAAAGCTGGGGAGTTTAACAGCCACCAGGACACGATAAGTCGTTGGAATGGGGCGCTATTATAGGGGCTATATCGTGAAAAACACACGTATCAGCAATTTAAAGTATGCCGCAGCATTGCAGGCGCTCACCGTCCTAGGTGCCGGCCTCGCCGTAACGGCGATCACCTCAGCACCAGCAATGGCGCAGGATTACACCTCCGGCGCCATTTCGGGAACGGTAACGGATGAATCAGGGGCGCCAGTTAGCGGTGCGTCGGTTGAAATCATCTCCGTTGACAAGGGTTTCCAGCGCTCTGTAACCTCCAGCGCGGATGGCGGATTTCGAGTTACTGGCCTGGCTGCGGGTTCTTACAATATTGAAGTGAAGTATGCTGGCACGCCTGGGTTCCGGGCAGAGGGCGTCAATGTCTCGCCTTCGCAAACGGAAAGTCTGCAAATTGCGCTTGCGTCTAGCGGCAGCGAGATTGTCGTGACGGGGTCGCAAATTGCGCGCGCCTTTAACGTTGCAACGACGGGCATTTCCATCAACGTAGCTGAGTTCGCAGAAGATAAACCAATCTCGCGCGACTTGAATTCGGTCATTCTTTTGGCGCCCGGGACATCCTTGGGTGACGATGGCTTTGGCAACCTTTCGTCAATCGGTGGTTCGTCCGTTGCGGAGAACGCTTATTATGTGAACGGTCTGAATACGACCAATTTTGATAACTATCTCGGTTCCGCGCAGGTGCCGTTTGAATTTTATCAGTCAGTGGACGTGAAGTCGGGTGGCTACCCTGCTGAATTTGGGCGTGCAACCGGCGGGATTGTGAATGCGGTTTCGAAGTCGGGCGGAAATGAGTTTACTGGTGGGTTGCACCTGAACTGGAACCCTAACTTCCTGCGTTCGAATGCCAAGGACCTCACCAACATTGATGGCGCCACTGGTGCTGTGTCAACCGTTACCAATCGTGCTTTTGATAAGACGAGCAGCTATTCTGCCATTCTTGAAGCCGGCGGACCAATTATCAAGGACCGTTTGTTCGTATATGGCCTGTTGGAATTCCGCGAAAGTGAAACACTGCGGACGTCTGTGCCAGCCAGCCTGAGTACGCGGCGTACCAATAATGACCCTTTCTACGCGGTTAAAGTTGACGCTTATCCAGTCGACAACCATCACTTGGAATTCACCCTTTTTGACACGCGCAACACAGAAACGCGGACAGATTTCAAATATGTCAGCACGAATGGTGCTCCATCGCTCGGGTCGTCATCTACGGTTACTCAAAATTACAGCGGCGGGCTAAACTTTGTTGGAAAGTACACAGGTACCTTGACCGACTGGTTGACCGTATCGGGGGCCTATGGACGTGTGCGTGATCGTTTTGACACAATTGGTGTTGACGAAGGTTCAAGCACTTATCGCTTTCAGAATGCGTCCGGGACAACGATCAATGGTGTTGCAAATGGTGGTAATTTTACACCGCAAGCGATTACGAACACCGATCGCCCTTATTCTACCGAACGTAAATTTTACCGTGGCGATGTAGATTTGTTCGCCAACCTAATGGGAGACCATCATTTCCGCGCAGGTTTTGATGTAGAGAACAATACGCTGGAGCACGTCTCGATTCGAAACGGCGGCAGTGCTTTGCTTGCTCGGAACTTCCTGTCGCCTGCAGCGTTTAACGCGAACTTAGGTAACGCAGGCGCGGTACTTGTTGCTCGGCCCGGCAACGTGGTTGAGGTGAACTACTTTAACGCGGGTGGTGGATTTAAAGCTCAAAACCGGGCTTTTTATCTCCAGGACGAATGGAAGCCGACTGATCGCTTGACTCTGAATATTGGGATTCGTCGCGACGATTTCAATTTGGACAAGCCGGGCGGCACAGCCTATATTGACCTGCCTGAAAATTATGCGCCTCGCTTGGCGGGCACATATGACCTGTGGGACAATAAAAATGGTCGTGTTTTTGCGTCATATTCGCAATATTTCCTGCCCGTCGCGAGCAACACCGCTTTCCGGCAAGCGAGCCCGGAACTCTACATTCGCGAGCGTTTCAATTACTCCGGCATTACCAATGGCTTGCCAAATATCATCTCGCAGGTAACGACGCTGGCTGCTTATCAGACAGCTTGCCCGTTTGGTCTGACGACCTTCTCGAGCGGACGCAACTGTAACGTCACCGGCGATGGTACGGTAAAAGACACTGCTGCGTCTCTGTCCTCCAGTTTGAAAGCAACCCGCCAATCAGAATGGATTCTAGGGTATAAGCATGACTTTGGTGGCGTAGATGTTGGTATCAGCTATACCCATCGGAGCCTTGACAAGACAGCGGAAGACGTTGCCGTCGATGCAGCTATTCTTGCTTACTGCGATAAGAATGGGCTTGTTGGATGCGAGGATACCTGGACAGGGTTTCATCAGTACGTCATCGTCAACCCAGGTTCCGACGCCACCTTCGCATTGGCTGGTCAGGACGAACGCGTTGTAACAATATCCGCAGCAGATTTGCGTTATCCAAAAGCAAAGCGCACCTATGACGCAGTTGAATTGACATTCGACCGCAAGTGGGACGGCGTCTGGAGCCTCGGTGGCAGCTATACTTGGTCGAGAAGCAAGGGTAACTCAGAAGGCTTTGTCCAGTCGGATTTCGAACAGGATGACTCCGGAATTACGCAAGATTTTGACCAACCGGGCTTTACTGACGGCGCGTCTGGATATTTGCCTAACCACCGGACGCATCGTTTCAAAGTGTTTGGATCAGTTGCTCTGTCCGACAACTTCACGTTCGGAACCAACATCCGCGTTGATTCGCCACGTCGTTTGAGCTGCTTTGGATTTAACCCAAATCCAAATTACTTTGATCCAAACGGTGATCCGTATTCGGACTTCGGTAATGCCTACGGCGCCGCGTCTCACTATTGCGGTACCGGTTCGGTAGACGCAAATGGTGAAAAGCAAAGTGCTCTGTCTCCTCGCGGAGAGGGACTAAAGACCGACTGGATCGGGACTGTGGATCTTTCGGGCCGTTATAAAGTCAAGTTCGGCGATAATGCTGTGGTGTTGCGTGCTGACGTGTTCAACCTGTTGAACTCGCAAGGTATCCAAGGTCGCAACGAAATCGGTGATTTGGACATTGGTACTAACGGAGTACTACCAAATCCGAATTATGGCTTGGCAACAGGCTACCAATCTGTACGCTCCGTTCGGGTTGGTTTGGACATTTCTTTCTAAGACAGTCTAGACTTGTAAAATTCAGGAGGCAGGCGAAAGCCTGCCTCCTTTTTATTATCTACTGGCTCAAGAATAATAAGCGTCCAAAAACGGCGCTAAATGACGCTCATAGGCTTTTGCCGACCCTATTCTTGCGGTGGATATTGGCCCGCGCACTTGCTGGACACTCGCGGTCCGCACGCTTCTTTTGGTTTCATGAAAGTCATAAACCTGAGGTTCTTCGTTCAGTGCGGCATGCGCAAGGATTTTAGGTATCCAAACATTAGGCTCGCGCACCAGCTCCTCATAGGGAACGTTCAGTATCCGATCGGGAAATAATGCGGACCAGTGCGTGTGCAACCTGTCCTCTACCCGGAAATAATGTGCCATATCGGTAAGCGACCAACTCCAAGGTATCGCCGAACTGAAAAAGCTTCGGTAGCATGACAGCGCCACATCTTCCGGTTTGCGCCGCATCCAGATGACCTTCGCGGATGGCAATGCCTGCATTAAAAGGCCCATGAAGTGCGATTGGCTGAGCGTCTTGTCTACAACCAGACCCGTCGCCTGAAAACGCAGCGCCAGCATGTCGTGGTAATCGCTCGCGACTGCACCCCAGGGATCGGAGCCTTCGCCTACTCGTTTTTCATAATCCACGGCCCCGGCAAAGGAATAGTCACGGGTTGGGATAAGCGCCGCACGCAATAAATTGATTTCGGCGCCATCGGCCACCTGTGAGTGGCTCACGAGTATTTGCTCTACTAACGTTGTTCCCGACCGCGGCAGACCGTTTACGAATATCGATTTTCTGTCGTAATTTTCACTCTGCCGCAATGTTGCAATGCGTTCAGCCGTGAAGTCGTTGCACAACTGATCTGCAAATTTGTCGATGGCATCACGATTATAAACAGCTTCTTTTTGGCGAAGCTGGGCACTTTGAGAATATAAGGCAAAAGCGCCATCAATATCGCCGGTATCATGTTTAGCCTTGGCCAAAGCATTCAGAAACCTTGCAGAAATTGCTGGTTGAACATTCGATAACCTAGCGCGCAGCCGCTCCATCGCAGCGAGATCATCATCACCAACCGTAAACGTCTTGATCATTGCTAGGGCAAACCAAGTTTGCGGCAAATCGGGCGTTATAGCTAATGCGGCTCGGAAATGGCGTTCTGCCGCGACAAAATCACCTTCTTGCCCCGCTATAGTTCCTAGGAAATGAGCGATGGCCGGGTGTTGGCGATGCGCCGTCGGAAGTTTGGATATAGCCAAGCGCGCGCTTTCGGTCTGCCCATAATTGGCCAGATTACCCCAATAGTCTAGTAGCCGTTCAAGTGTTGCCGGTGCCGTTGCAGCTAACCGGCGCGACGCTTCCAAACCCACATCGATGGCGCCAATGTCGAACGCCAGTTTTGCGACGCTTCGCCATCTTTCGCCCTCCGTTTCTCCAAAGCGTAATTCCTCCTTCAGTAAATGCACTGCTGCGCGCCGATCGCCGGCCTTCAGAGCTTCAACAGCTTGGAGAACGCGTGAATTGGACAGGCTAGAATTCATGATACGGTGTATGATTACCGTGACTGCTATTGCAACAGCTTTTAAACCGTTATCACCACTGATGCCGCATCGCCCGCGTCAACCGTAACTGTGCTGCCCTCCGGAATTTCCCCGCGTAACAGCATGTTGGCCAAACAATCCCGAACATAACGCTCAATGAGGCGCTTGAGTGGGCGTCCGCTTTGGTCAGTAAGGGCACCGCAGTGCGCTATGCAGATATTGAACGAAGACACATAAGGAGCCTGCAAAAAATTGGCGTTTGACCTCGTATCCAACAGCTTTTCATTAACTCAAGCGAACTGTGGCACCAAAGTTACAGCGGTGAAATATATTTGTAATAGCGTCCAAATTGTTGCGCAGGTTACGCAAATCCGTAAATGCGCGGCCAATCCGAGCGTATTCCACCGCGTCGTGCGTGCTGTTTGCGTGCCTGGCGTTCATGGAAAATTAACACCATCGGGCCAGCAGCTATGCGGCCAAACCATGGCATTAATGAAGGAGCTACGCCATGAAGAACACACGTATAAGCAATTTGAAATATGCCGCAGCGCCACTCGCGCTCGGCCTCGCTTTGATTTCGACGCCGTCATTCGCACAAGACGAAGCGCCCGCTGAAGAAGCGGCAGAAGCCATTGTTGTCACGGGTTCGCGTATTGCGCGGCCGGATCTTGAAGTTGCAAGTCCGGTTAACGTCGTATCTTCTGAAGAAATCAGCTTGCGCCAGCCGAATGCGGCTGAAGACCTGCTGCGCGATTTGCCTTCAGTGCGCCCGTCGCTTGGTCCGTCCGTCAACAACGGCTCTGACGGTTCTGCATCTGTCAACTTGCGTGGTATTGGCGACAACCGGACATTGGTCATTCTTGATGGACGCCGCATTGTGCCGTTCGGCCTCGACGGTATCGTTGACTTGAATGTCATTCCAACCGGTCTTGTGGAACGCGTAGATGTCGTAACGGGCGGCGCATCGTCAGTGTACGGCGCGGACGCCGTTGCCGGCGTTGTGAACTTCATTACCAAGCGCGATTTCGAAGGCGTGCAATTTTCAGGCAATTACCGCGTTGCTGAAAGCGGCGACGCAATTCAATATCGTGGGGACCTTCTGATCGGCGCCAATATGGCCGATGGTCGCGGAAACGTTACTTTGGGTCTCGGTTATGGCAAGCGCAACCCACTGTTGCATACTGAGCGCAAAATTTCGGAAATTCCTATAAGTTCAGTAAACGGACTTTTTCAGGGGTCGACAGGCGCTTTGCCAGCAATTTTTCAGTCGGGCCTTGCTTCGGGAACAAACCCAACCGGTTTGCCAACAACGGGCTTAGGTGCTGTTATCGACCCAGCTACCGGCCTATTTCGTGCGGCAACCCAGGGCGATACGTATAACACCAATTTGGGTACCTATTTTATAACCCCGTTGGATCGTATTAACGCCTACGCTGCAGCGCGCTTTGAAGTGACAAGTGCGGTTGAAGTATACGCAACCGGAATGTTCACACGCAACAAGGCTGCTCTTCAGCTTGCTGCGTCAGGAACTTTCGCGAACTCGTATCTCTTGCCGTTAAATAACCCGTATTTGCCAGCGGGCGCCGCGCAGCAGCTTTGTGCTGCTTCGGACAGTTCTCCTGTAGCTGGAATCCAGCCTTATAGCGTTGCGCGTTGTAATGAAGCTATCGCGGCCACAGGCGGAGCGGGTTCAGCAGGCTACCTCGAAGTACCCGTTATTCCTTCGCGCCGTTTTGCGGAGTACGGAGCACGCGGCAACCCGATTGATTCGACGATGTTCCAAGTGCAGTCGGGCCTTCGCGGCAAGGTAACTAACAGCATCAATTTTGATGTTTCTGCGCAATATGGTGAAACCAACCAAAGTCAGCAGCGCATTAACTGGGGTTCTACCAGCAAAGTGCAACAGGCTCTTCGCGCGTTTGACTCAAATGGTGCTGCGGCCGGTGGCTTTAGGTGCCAGGATACAGCAAATGGCTGCGTCCCCATCAATCTGTTCGGTGCAAATGGCTCGATTACGCCTGACCAAATCGCGTTTATTGACTTAGATGCTCAGATCCGGCGTGCGGTTAAGCAATCGGTTGTCACTGGTTCGATTTCCGGGGATTTGTTTGGGCTGACTAGCCCATTCACATCTTCGCCTGTTGCATTCTCGGTCGGTGCCGAACATCGTAAAATAACCGCACAAGCGACGCCTGACTCGGCTTCGCAAATTGCAGGAGAAGTGCTCGGAACCGGTGCAAAGACGCCACCGGATTTTGGTACCTATAATGTCAAGGAAGTGTTCGGCGAGTTGATCGTCCCGCTTATCGAAGACAATTTCATCCATAGCGCGACGTTTGAAGGCGGCATTCGCTTCTCTGACTATTCGACAACCGGCAGAAGCTCTACTTGGAAAGCTGGCGGTACGATTGAACCGATTGAGGGCTTCAAGTTCCGCGGAATGTATCAGGTCGCTGTGCGTTCGCCCAATATTCAGGAACTGTATCAGTCACCTGTTCAAGGGCTCAGCAACTTGACGGTGGATCCATGTGCAGGCTCGGCGCCAACCGCTTCGACAGCACTTTGCTCCGCAACGGGTGCACCTGCAGGTACATATGGTGGTATTTCGCAACCATCATCTGGCCAGATCAACGTAACGACTTCGGGCAATCCTAATTTGGATGTTGAAAAGGCAAAGACCTACACGGTTGGCGCTGTGCTTACGCCGTCGTTCGTGCCGCGTCTCGCAATCACGGTCGATTATTTTAACATCAAAATTTCGGACTTGATCAGTGCGCCGTCACAAAATGACATTCTGAATGGCTGTTATTCGACGACTTTGAACACCGCGCAGATACCTAACGGCTTCTGCCAGTTGATTTCGCGTAACCCGTTGACAGGCAGTCTGAATGGCTCCGGCGAAACGCCGGGCGTCATTTTGGGTAGCTCTAACCTTGGGCGCCTGTCCACCGCTGGTATCGACTTAGGCGTCACATATTCGGTGCCGCTTGGAACCGTACTTAGCGAAGAAGGTGCATCATTGCGGCTTGGCTTGAACGGTACCTGGTTGGACTATTATCGTGTTCAGGCGACTCCGATCTCCATCAATCGGGATTGCACGGGTTACTATAGCACCAGCTGTACAAACCCGCGTCCGGAGTTTAAGTGGAATGCACGCGTAACGTTTAACGACGGTCCGTTTGACGTTTCGCTTTTGTGGAACCACATCAGCAAAGTGAAGTTGGAAGAAATTCGTCCAGCAGGGCTTCCGCTGACAACCCCGGCACCTGGAAACTCGACCACTGGTTATAACTCCATCTTGCCGGCGTTCCGTCAAGTTGCTGCATATGACTATTTTGATCTCGCGCTTAAGTTCGAAGTGAACGAGAATATGGATATGGGACTGCTTGTTGAAAATCTTTTTGATAAGCAGCCTCCGCTTCTGGGTGCGGGCGTGGCCGGTACAGCATTTAACAGCGGCAACACATTGCCGACGACGTACGATGCTGTTGGACGTGCTTACACACTTAACGCACGGCTGCGCTTCTAAGTCAGTCACATCACATTAGGAAAAGGGCGGAAGAATTCTTCCGCCCTTTTTTTTGTACGCGGAAATGAATATAGGCGTCTGATGGATATTGACCCGGAACGCCTTATCGACGCCGCGTTGACGGCCCGGGACAATGGCAGCATCGACGAAATTTTGCCGACGTTAGAGGCTGCAGCTCGCCGGCTTCCCGATCATTTCCGTATTTGGCAAACATTGGCTGGGAGCTTTCGCGCCATTGGCGATTCTGCGAATGCGATGGAGGCGTATCGGCATGCACATATGGCATCGCCGACAGAAGTGAAAGCGATCCATGGACTTGCACAGGCAACGTTAGAGGCTGGCCTCCCTGCGTCGGGTCTTTTTGCACAAGCATTGAACCTGGCTCCAGGAAATGGCGACCTAATACTTGGGATGACGGCTGCGCAAATTGCAGACGGTAACGCCGATAGTGCGGTTAATTATCTCGCAACCGTCGTAACTGCCAATCCATTATGGTTAGACGGCCATCAAACGCTGGCAAGATTGCGATGGCAGTGGGGGGGTGAAGAATTTTTTGCCGACAGCTACCTTGCTGCGATTGCTACAAATCCGGGTCACACGCCCCTTTGGCAAGCCTATATTGACATTCTGATCCATTCGCAGTGCTACGCTCGCGCGGCCGACGAAATTCATCGGGCTAAGCACGCTACACCAGAGAACAGCATTTTTGATCTGCCCGAAGCAATTTGTGCATCGGAAATGGGCCGGATGGAAGAAGCCGATATTCTATTCCAACGGCTCCTTCGCCGTGACACGATATATACAGCGGAGCGGCATGTGCGGCACTTGCTGCGTACGGCAAGACCCGAACACGCATTAAACCGCGCTTGGCCATGGATTACGCGCCCGGGTGCTACAATTTTATGGCCTTACATATCCATTGCTTGGCGGCTGCTTGGCGATAGGCGAGCAGATTGGCTTGACGCCCCTGATCGTTTAATCGGCATTTATGATCTTGATATCGCGTCGTTCGGCCGTGGTTTGGCGAAAGTCTTAAGAAATATCCATAATTCTGGTGCTTCACCATTAGGTCAATCGGTCGTTGGTGGCACGCAAACTGATGGCCCGTTATTCTCTCGGATCGAACCGGAGATACGTGAACTAAAATCTGCCATTCGAACGTCAGTTTTAGATTTTCAAAAAAGGATGGGCGCCACCGACCCTGATCACCCTATTCTGAAACATGTTCAAAGCCGGTTTGACTTCACAGGTTCTTGGTCGGTCCGGTTGCAGCAAGGCGGTTTCCATTCGAGCCATATTCATCCACTGGGGTGGTTGAGCTCCGCATTTTACGTAGATGTTCCCAAAGCCGATGACATGGGAAGTCCGCCGGCCGGTTGTTTGCTTCTAGGCGAACCGCCCCCCGAATTTAATTCGGGTTTAAGTCCCTACCGCATCGTAGAACCGAAAATTGGTCGACTGGTGTTGTTTCCTTCAATCATGTGGCATGGAACGCAGCGATTTGACGCGGGAGAACGGCTCTCGGTAGCTTTTGACTTAAAAGCATATGGCTAATGCGTGCCGACTATTTT
The DNA here is from genome assembly GCA_044374245.1 of Sphingorhabdus sp. Taxonomy (GTDB): domain Bacteria; phylum Pseudomonadota; class Alphaproteobacteria; order Sphingomonadales; family Sphingomonadaceae; genus Sphingorhabdus_B. The sequence continues at coordinate 13,263 of JBILOZ010000035.1, forward strand.
GTAAGTGCCAACTTCAACGCCCCATCCCCTTCCTCGACCTTAACCGTGGAGCCATCGGGCACTTCGCCGCGCAGCAGCAGATCCGCCAAAGGATCCTGCAAATATCGCTGAATAGCGCGCTTGAGCGGACGTGCGCCGTATACGGGGTCGTAACCCACGCGGCCAAGCCACGCCTTTGCCTCTTCGGATAAAGCGAGCGTGATTTTGCGATCCTTCAGCAGCTTTTGCACGCGTTGCACCTGAATCTCGACAATCGGTGCCATGTGATTGGCACCAAGCCGGTGGAACAGGATGACCTCGTCGAGGCGGTTGAGGAATTCGGGCCGGAAATGACCCCGCACGATTTCCATTACTTGCGGTTCGACCTCTTTCACATCCTGACCATCCTCCAACGCGGCGAGATGCTGGCTGCCCAGATTGGACGTGAGGATGATGAGCGTGTTTGAAAAGTCCACCGTGCGGCCCTGACCATCGGTGAGGCGGCCATCGTCGAGTACCTGAAGCAGGATGTTGAAGACGTCGGAATGCGCTTTTTCGACTTCGTCGAACAACACCACTTGATAGGGCCGACGCCGGACAGCCTCGGTCAGGACACCGCCTTCTTCATATCCGACATAGCCCGGAGGCGCACCGACCAACCGCGATACGCTGTACTTTTCCATGAATTCGGACATATCGATGCGGACCATCGCATTGTCGTCGTCGAACAGAAATGACGCCAGCGCCTTGGTTAGTTCGGTTTTACCAACGCCCGTGGGCCCTAGGAACAGGAAGGAACCAAGCGGCTTGTTCGGGTCCTGAAGCCCTGCGCGGCTGCGGCGGACGGCTTTGGATACAGCTGCGACGGCATCTTGCTGCCCGATCACCCGCGCGCCAATCAGTTGCTCCATATTGAGCAACTTGTCGCGCTCGCCCTCAAGCATCTTGTCGACAGGAATGCCGGTCCAGCGGCTGACAACGCTGGCGATGTCCTGCGCGGTCACTTCCTCACGCAGCATGGCGTTACCTGCCGCGGATTCTGCTTCGGACAGTTGTCGCTCAAGGCCGGGGATCGTGCCATATTGCAGCTCGCCCGCCTTGGCGAGGTCGCCCGAACGTTGCGCCTGCTCAAGCTCGATACGCGCGGTGTCGAGCTGCTCCTTGATCTTGGCTTCTGCCGAAATCTTGTCTTTTTCCGCCTGCCAGCGTTGCGTCAGTTCGGATGATTGCTGCTCCAGATTGGCAAGTTCATTCTCCAGCGTGGCCAGCCGGTCTTTGGACGCGGCATCGCTTTCCTTGCCAAGCGCCTCACGCTCGATTTTGAGCTGAATGATACGCCGGTCGAGTGTCTCGATTTCCTCGGGCTTGGATTCGACTTCCATGCGGAGCCGCGACGCGGCTTCGTCCATCAGGTCGATGGCTTTATCGGGCAGGAAACGATCGGCAATGTAGCGGTGCGATAATGTCGCCGCGCTCACCAACGCGCCATCGGTAATCCGCACGCCATGGTGCAGTTCATATTTCTCTTTCAACCCGCGCAGGATTGAAATCGTATCTTCAACCGTCGGTTCACCGACGAACACGGGTTGGAACCGGCGTTGCAGTGCGGGGTCTTTTTCGACATGCTTTTGATATTCATCAAGCGTCGTTGCGCCGATGCAGTGCAATTCGCCGCGTGACAATGCTGGCTTAATCAGGTTCGCCGCGTCCATCGCGCCTTCGCCTTTGCCTGCGCCGACGAGCGTGTGCATTTCATCGATGAACAGGATGATGTCACCTTCGGCTTGCTTGACCTCATCCAGCACACCCTTCAGCCGCTCTTCAAACTCGCCGCGATATTTTGCGCCGGCAATCAAGGCGCCCATGTCGAGCGACAAGAGCTTGCGGCCTTTCAGGCTGTCTGGGACGTCGCCATTGGCAATGCGCAGCGCCAGTCCTTCGGCAATGGCGGTTTTGCCGACGCCGGGCTCGCCGATGAGGACAGGGTTGTTCTTTGTGCGTCGCGCAAGAATTTGAATGGTGCGGCGTATTTCTTCATCACGGCCAATGACAGGGTCAAGCTTACCCGCCCGTGCCACTTCCGTCAGGTCACGCGCGAATTTCTTCAGCGCATCATAACGGTCCTCCGCGCCAGCGGTGTCGGCGGAGCGTCCACCACGCAGCGCGTTAATCGCGGCGTTCAATCCCTCGGCAGTGACAGCGGCGGTGGCCAAGGCCTTCCCTGCGGTCGTCGTTGAAGCCAGCGCAAGCGCAAGCAACAAACGCTCGACCGTCACGTAGCTGTCGCCAGCCTTTTGCGCGACCTGTTCGGCGGAATCGAGAACACGCACGGCATCATTATCAAGCCCGGGCGTCTGCTGCGCGCCGCCGCCGGACACGGCAGGCACCTTCGCCAACGCTGCATCGGTTTCGCGCAAGGCCGTCGCGGCGTCACCGCCAGCCGCCTTGATAAGGCCTGAGGCCATGCCCTGTTCGTCTTCCAGCAAGGCTTTGAGGAGATGCTCAGGCCCAATACGCTGATGGCTCATACGAATGGCCACGGTCTGCGCGCTTTGCAGAAAACCCTTGGCCCGGTCGGTGAATTTCTCGAGGTTCATGCGCTGTTTCCTAAATGTCGATGGAGCCTTTGTGGACAAAGGCCCCATCCCTATTCAGAATGTAGTGCGCCATTTCTGCAACACAAGTGCTGCGGCCATTCGCCGGAAATGCGCCGCCGCCGATATCATTTCCAGTTGCGGGCAAGCGCGTCTAGCAATTGCACGCCCCAGCCCGATGCGCCCTTTGGCGTCACTGGCCCAGACCTATCCGCCCAGTTGACGCCTGCAATATCAAGGTGCGCCCAAGGAATATT
>JBILOZ010000152.1:0-4387 GCA_044374245.1 Sphingorhabdus sp.
GTGCTGTTGCCGTTTCAGCGCAACACCGGACCCAATCTGTCGCCATTCAACGCCTGGGTTGTGCACAAGGGTTTGGAAACGCTGGAACTGCGCGCCATGCGGCAGTCGGAAAACGCGCTTATCGTTGGCAAATTCCTGGAAGGCCGCGTGCCGCATATCATGCATCCCGGCCTTGCCAGCCACCCGCAGCATGAGCTCGCCATGAGCCAGATGAAAGCGTGCGGGCCGATTTTTGCATTTGAAGTCGATGGCGGCCGCAAGCAGGCGCACGCCTTGCTCAACGCGCTGCAGCTGATCGATATTTCGAACAATATCGGCGATGCGCGCAGCCTGATGTGCCACCCTGCCTCCTCCACCCACCATGGCATGGGCCCCGAAGGCCGCGAAGCCATGGGCGTTGGCGAAGGCATGATCCGCATCAATGTCGGCTTGGAAGATCCTGCGGATCTGATCGACGATCTGGATCAGGCGCTCAGGGCCGCGGGATTGTGACGAGCATCCTCGATTCCTTCTTTGCGGTCAGCGCAACGACCGAGGGCGTGACCGTCCGCGTGTCACCCAATTTTCTGCAAGAGCAATCGGCGCCCGCGCAAGGCCGTTGGTTTTGGTCCTATCATATCCGCATCGAAAATGGCGGCGATGAACCCGTGCAATTGATGACGCGGCATTGGCGCATCACCGACGGTCGCGGCACAATCAACCATGTCGATGGCGATGGCGTGGTCGGCGAACAGCCCGTGCTGAAACCCGGCGAGAGCCATGATTATGTGTCAGGTTGCCCGCTGCCGACACCCAGCGGCATGATGGAAGGGCAATATCGTTTCATCCGCGAAGATGGCACGACATTCCTCGCCGAAATCCCCCGCTTTACGCTGGTCGCCCCGGCAACGGCGCGTTGAGCATCGCATGAAGCGTACGCATCTGCCCTTAAATGGTTTGCGCGTGCTGGACGCTTCGGCGCGGCATTTAAGCTTTACCAAGGCGGCGGACGAACTTGCGGTGACGCCAGCGGCCGTCGGCCAACAGATCCGCGCGTTGGAAGATATGTTGGGCGTCGTTCTCTTCCGCCGGACGCCCAAGGGGCTTGAGCTCACGGACGAGGCGACAAATGGTCTTGATGCCCTGCGTGCGGGCTTCCTACAGTTCGAAGAGTCGGTTCGTGCGATGCAGGCGGGGCAATCCTCCAATTCGCTGACCATCGCTGCGCCACGCGATTTTACCGCCAAATGGCTGGCCGCGCGGTTGGCTTCATTCAGCAAGGCAAATCCCGACACGCGCTTCACTTTGGTGGCGGCGGATGAGGATGTCGATTTTACCGAAGCCAATCTTGATCTTGCCATCCGGCTGGCCACTGGCCCCGGCGAGCATGAGGGAATTAAGCTGGCCGCTGGCGCGCATGTGACCGTCGCTGCCCCCGAAGGCGGGGCGGAAACACCGATTAGCTGGCCCAATTGTCCTGTGGCCGACGGCGTGGCTGCGCTTCGCCTCGCCGATGCGGGCCTTGCGATTGACGCGGCCGCGATCGGGCTGGGCAGGGCCACCGTACCGTTGCTTTTGGCCGAAGCCGATTTGGCGAGCGGAAAAATACGCGCGGTCGACAATGCGAAAGAAAGCGAAGAAGCCTATTGGCTGGTCGCGCCTTTGCCGCAATGGCGGCAGAAAAAGGTTAAGGCCTTGGTTGAGGCCTTAACACAGTGACCGCGCCGACACTTGCCAGCGAGCGTCTCATTCTCCGGCAGTTAAACGTGGACGATGCGCCTGCGCTTTTTGATGTTTTGTCCGATGATGAGGTTATGCGGTATTGGTCGAGCGGTCCGCATGTGCATATCGCGGAAACGCATAGTTACATTGCTTGGAATGCAGAAATCGATGCCGGTCATATATGTTGGGCAATCACGCTTGACGAAAGGGTCGCATTAGGATGGGTCATTCTTTTGCCGCACCGTAAAAACAGCTTTGAGCTGGGCTATATTCTCGGACGCAGCCATTGGGGCAAGGGCTATGTCTATGAAGCCGCTGCTATGGCTTTGGATCACGCCTTTATGAACCTCTCGGCGCGCCGCGTTATGGCGGACACCGATCCCGATAACATCGGTTCAATAAAGCTGCTGGAAAAACTGGGCTTCCAGCGCGAAGGGTATCTGCGCGAAGAATGGGAAACCCATATTGGCGTGCGCGACAGCTTGATCTTTGGTCTTTTGCGTAACGAGTGGCTTAAAACGCGCGCACCATGATTTTAACGCAGCGCGTGCGCGGGTAAGCCTGTCTCAAGCGTCAATCGTGTCCTCGTCCAGTTGCGCGGCATTTTCCTGAATGAAGTTGAACCGGTGCTCCGGATTTTTGCCCATTAGGCGGTCGACTAGGTCGTTGACCACGGCACGCCGTTCATATTCATGCGGCAGTGTAATGCGGATCAGCGAGCGGGTCGCGGGGTCCATCGTCGTTTCTTTCAACTGGTTCGGGTTCATTTCACCCAACCCCTTGAACCGGCCAACATCGACTTTCTTGCCCTTGAACACGGTCGCTTCCAATTCGGCGCGGTGCGCGTCGTCGGCGGCGTATACGCTTTGGCTGCCATGCGTTAGGCGATACAAAGGCGGCCGCGCGAGGAAGAGATGCCCGGCCTTCACGATTTCGGACATTTCCTGAAAGAAGAATGTCATCAACAAGGTCGCAATATGCGCGCCATCGACATCCGCATCGGTCATGATGATGATGCGTTCATAGCGCAGATTGTCGGGGTTGCAGTCCTTGCGCGTGCCACAGCCCAGCGCGAGTTGAAGATCAGCGATTTCGTTGTTGGCGCGGATTTTGTCTGCGGTGGCGGACGCCACGTTCAGGATTTTACCCCGGATCGGCAAAATCGCCTGAGTCTTGCGGTCACGCGCTTGCTTTGCGCTGCCGCCAGCGCTGTCGCCTTCGACGATGAACAATTCGGTGCCGGTGGGGTCATCCGATGCGCAATCGGTCAGCTTGCCGGGCAGACGCACCTTGCGGCCTGAGGTCGCGGTTTTGCGTTTGACCTCACGCTCTGCCTTGCGGCGCAGGCGGTCGTCGACCTTTTCCAGGATGAAGCCCATCAATGCCTTGCCGCGTTCCATATTGTCGGCAAGATAATGGTCGAAATGGTCCCGCACGGCGTTTTCCACCAAGCGCGTTGCTTCGGGTGAGGTCAGCCGGTCTTTGGTCTGGCTTTGGAATTGCGGGTTGCGGATGAACACCGACAACATCAATTCGGCTTCGTTGAAAATGTCTTCCGCCGAAATCTGCGCCGCTTTTTTCTGGCCAATCAATTCGCCAAAGGCGCGCAATCCCTTGGTCAGCGCCGCGCGAACGCCCGCTTCATGGGTGCCGCCATCGGGCGTTGGAATGGTGTTACAATACCAGCTGTACGAACCATCGGAATAAAGCGGCCACGAAATCGCCCATTCGACGCGGCCTTGCGCATCGGGGAAATCTTGCGTGCCGGAGAAAAACTCTGTGGTGGCGCAGGCGCGGGCGCCAAGCTGTTCACGCAAATGGTCGGACAGGCCACCGGGGAATTGGAACACCGCCTCGGCGGGGACATCTTCGCTCGCAAGTTCCGCATCGCAGCGCCAGCGAATTTCGACGCCAGCGAACAAATAGGCTTTCGACCGGGCAAGCTTGAACAGGCGCGCGGGCTTGAACTTCGCATCCGCGCCGAAAATTTCGGGATCAGGCGTGAAGGCAATGGTGGTACCGCGCCGGTTGGGGGTGGGGCCAAGCTCCTCCAGCTTACCGACCGGATGGCCTTGCGCGAAGCGTTGGCGATATAATTGCTTGTTGCGGGCAACTTCGACCACAGTATCGGTCGACAGGGCGTTGACGACAGAAACGCCGACGCCATGCAAGCCGCCGGATGTCGCATAGGCCTTGTCCGTGAACTTCCCGCCGGAGTGCAAGGTCGTCAGAATGACCTCAAGCGCCGATTTGTCGGGAAATTTGGGATGCGGATCAACCGGAATGCCGCGGCCATTGTCGGTGATGGTCAGCCGGTTGCCAACGCCCAAATGCACCTCAATACGGCTGGCATGGCCAGCGACGGCTTCATCCATTGAGTTGTCGAGGACTTCGGACGCGAGATGGTGCAAGGCGCGTTCGTCGATGCCGCCAATATACATGCCCGGGCGACGGCGAACCGGCTCAAGCCCCTCCAGCACTTCAATTGCGGAAGCGGTATAATCATTGGATGCGGCAGTGGCGGCCGCGCTCCCGCCAAACAGGTCATCGGTCATAATAATGCTATAGGCGCGGGAGAGTTGGCGGCGCAACAGCCGAACGAAACTCGGCTGTGGAAATAAACCGGATCAGCGTCTTTCCGGGGGCGTGGACATAATGGCGAAATTGCCATTTGCCTGCGCAACCA